>SFII01000131.1 GCA_004555335.1 Coriobacteriaceae bacterium
GGCCGATAACTCCGGCGCAAAGGAAATCATGTGCTTCCGCGTGCTGGGCGGCTCTTTCCGCCGCACGGCTGGCGTTGGCGATGTGATCGTCGCTTCTGTCAAGTCCGCCACTCCCGGCGGCGCGGTCAAGAAGGGCGAGGTCGTCAAGGCCGTCATCGTTCGCACGCGCAAGCAGTATCGCCGTCCCGACGGCACTTATATCCGCTTCGACGATAACGCAGCGGTTATCATCAACGAACAGAAGCAGCCCAAGGGCACCCGCATCTTTGGGCCCGTCGCACGCGAGCTCCGCGAGAAGGATTATATGAAGATCGTCTCGCTCGCTCCGGAAGTGCTTTAATGGAGGTGCGGCAAATGAACAATCTTTTCGTGAAGTCCGGCGATACCGTAATGGTGATGTCCGGCGAAGACAAAGGCAAGACCGGTAAGGTTCAGAAGGCGTTCCCCTCCAAGGGCAAGATCGTCGTCGAAGGCGTCGCCATGGTGAAGAAGCACCAGAAGCCCCGCGGACAGGGTATGCAGGGCGGCATCATCGAACAGGAAGCCGCCATCCCCGCCTGCAAAGTCATGCTCGTATGCCCGAAGTGCAAAAAGCCCACTCGCATCGCGCACAAGTTCACCGAAGGCGAGAAGGCGCGCAAGGTTCGCATTTGCAAGAAGTGCGGCGCTGCGTTTGACAACTGAGAAGGAGGATATGCGCAGTGACTAGATTACAGGAAAAGTACCGCGCGGAGGTTGTGCCGGCACTTCAGCAGAAGTTCCAGTACAAGAACGTGATGGAGATTCCGCGTCTGGAGAAGATCGTTATCAACATGGGCCTGGGCGATTGCAAGGACAACGCCAAGGCGCTGGAGCTGGCGGTTACGGAACTGGCGACCATCGCGGGCCAGAAGCCCCTGGTGACCAAGTCCAAGAAGTCCATCG
Organism: Coriobacteriaceae bacterium; assembly: GCA_004555335.1. Taxonomy (GTDB): domain Bacteria; phylum Actinomycetota; class Coriobacteriia; order Coriobacteriales; family Eggerthellaceae; genus W1P20-047. The sequence continues at coordinate 925 of SFII01000131.1, forward strand.
CGAACTTCAAGCTGCGCGCCGGCATGAACGTTGGCGCGAAGGTGACCCTCCGCGGCGATCGCATGTATGAGTTCGCCGACAAGCTCGTCAGCATCGTGCTCCCCCGCGTGCGCGACTTCCGCGGCGTTTCCGCAAAGGCCTTCGACGGCCGCGGCAACTACGCGCTGGGCGTTCGTGAGCAGCTGATCTTCCCGGAGATCGAGTACGACAAGGTTGAAAAGATCCGCGGCATGGAGATGTGCTTCGTCACCACCGCGAAGACCGACGAGGAAGCCAAGGAACTGCTTCGCCTGCTGGGCATGCCGTTCCAGGCCTGATTGAAGGAGGAAAATCAGCGTGGCTAAGACTAGCATGAAGGTTAAGCAGGCTCGCCCTGCGAAGTTCTCCACCCGCGCCTACACCCGCTGCCGTATCTGCGGACGTCCCCATTCCGTGCTCCGCAAGTATGGCGTTTGCCGCGTTTGCTTCCGTGAACTGGCCTATGCCGGCCAGATCCCGGGCGTGCGTAAGGCGAGCTGGTAAACTGGCAATTCAAAGGAGGTTTAAAAATGGTTATTAACGATCCCATCGCGGATATGCTGACCAGAATCCGTAACGGACTGATTGCCAGACACGACAGTGTGACGCTCCCTGCTTCCAACATGAAGAAGGCGATCGCCAAGATCCTGCTCGACGAAGGCTTCATCAAGGCCGTGGATACCATCGACGATGGCCTGCAGGGCCAGATCAAGATCACCCTGAAGTATGCTCAGGGCAAGGAATCCGTTATCAAGGGACTCAAGCGCATTTCCAAGCCTGGTCTGCGCGTCTACGCCAAGAACGACGAGATCCCGAAGGTTCTCGGCGGCCTGGGCATTGCGATCCTGTCCACGTCCAAGGGCGTGATGACCGACAAGGAAGCCCGCAATGCCGGCATTGGCGGCGAAGTTCTGGCCTACATTTGGTAAGAGAGTTGGAGGTGCAATAGAATGTCTCGTATCGGTAGACTTCCGATTCCGGTACCTGCAGGCGTTACCGTGACTGTGGACGCGGAAAACCTCGTCACCGTCAAGGGCCCCAAGGGTGAACTGAGTCAGAAGGTAAATAAGGATATCAAAGTCGAGCAGGTCGGCAACGAGATCATCGTTACCCGTCCGTCCGACAGCAAGCCGCACCGTTCGCTGCATGGTTTGTATCGCTCCCTGATCAACAACATGGTCGTTGGCGTTACCAAGGGCTTTGAAAAGGTGCTCACGATGGAAGGCGTCGGCTACAAGGTTTCCGAGTGGAACAAGAATCAGCTGACCATCGCCATCGGCTACTCCCATCCCGTGATCGTGGACGCTCCCGCAGGCATCGAGTTCGACTGCCCCGAGAAGTCCGGCACGAAGATCGTGGTCAAGGGCATCGACAAGCAGGCCGTAGGCGCAATCGCTGCCGATATTCGCGCGATTCGCGAGCCCGAACCCTATCATGGCAAGGGCATCCGCTATGAAAACGAATACGTCCGCCGCAAGGAAGGCAAGGCCGGTAAGAAATAAAGAGGGAGGTAACCGCAAATGTTTAGTAAGCGTGATCGCAACGAAATTCGTAAGATCCGTCATGAGCGTGTACGCAGAAAAATCAGCGGGACGCCCGCTCGTCCGCGCCTGTGCGTATATCGCAGCAACAAGCACATCTATGCTCAGATCATCGATGATCTGGCGGGCAACACCCTGGCAGCCGCTTCTACCGTAGAGAAGGAGATCGCTTCTCAGGTTGCAGAGGCCGACAAGAAGGGCGCCGCGAAGATCGTGGGCAAGGTCGTGGCAGAACGCGCCATCGCAGCAGGCATCAAGACTGTGGTCTTTGATCGCGGTGGCTACATCTACACCGGTCGCGTAGCCGAGCTGGCAGCTGGCGCTCGCGAAGGCGGTCTGGACTTCTAATAAAGGAGGATATGAACGCAATGCAGCGCAATGAGCAAGTTAGCGAATTCAAAGAGAAACTGGTTGCAGTGAATCGCGTATCCAAGACCGTCAAGGGCGGCCGCAACATGCGATTCTCCGCGCTGATGGTCGTCGGCGACGAGAAGGGTCGCGTCGGCTGCGGCATGGGCAAGGCAGTTGAAATTCCCGAAGCAATCCGCAAGGGAACCGAGGATGCCAAGAAGCAGATGATCACCGTCCCGCTCAACGGCACCACCATCCCCCACGAGGTCGTCGGTGTGTTCGGCACCGCCAAGGTCAAGATGATGCCCGCTCCGGAAGGTACTGGCGTTATCGCTGGCGGCCCGGTGCGTGACGTTCTCGAGGCCTGCGGCATCAAGAACATCGTTACCAAGTCCATCGGCTCCAACAACAAGATCAACGTTGTTCGGGCGACCCTTGAAGGACTCAGCCAGATGCGTTCCGCCGAACAGGTTGCTAAGCTGCGCGGCAAGACCGTCGAAGAGCTGCTCGGTTAAGGGAGGATACGCACATGAAGCTTAAAATTACGCAGACCAAATCCACCATCGCCTGCCTGAAGGACCAGATCGCAACCATCGAAGCGCTGGGTCTTCACAAGATCGGCCACAGCGTCGTGAAGGAAGACAATGCAGCGGTTCGCGGCATGATCTTCAAGGTCAAGCACATGGTCAAGGTCGAAGAGATTCAGGACTAAGGAGGCCGAGAAACATGAAACTGCATGATTTGAAACCCGCTGTGGGAGCGACCACCGCTCCGAAGCGTCTCGGTCGCGGCACTGGTTCCGGCCTGGGCAAGACCTCTGGTAAGGGTCACAAGGGTGCAAAGGCCCGCTCCGGCGGCGGCAAGCGTCCCGGATTCGAGGGCGGCCAGATGCCCCTGACCATGCGTCTTCCGAAGCGCGGCTTCACCAACAAGTGGCGCACGGAATACGTGGCCATCAACGTGGATCGCCTCGAAGTCTTCGAGGACGGCCAGGTTGTTTCCCCCGTTGAGCTGATCGAAATGGGCATCATCAAGAAGATTGAGGATGGCGTGAAGATCATGGGCAACGGCGAACTGACCAAGAAGTGATCTGAGATGCGTGAAACGTTGAAGAACGCGTGGAAGGTCGTCGAAATCAGAAAGAAGATCCTGTATACCGTCGGTATGCTTTTGATCTATCGTCTGCTTTGCTTCGTCCCGGTTCCTGGCGTCGATGCATCTTATATCGCTACCGCCCTTGAAAAGGTCTCCCTGCTCGGCTTCATCAACTCGATGACCGGCTCCAACCTCTCCCAGTACACCGTCATGGCGATGGGCATCACCCCGTACATCAACGCGAGCATTATCATGCAGCTGCTGTGCGTGGCGATCCCGAAGCTGGAAGAGATGCAGAAGGAAGGCGAAGAGGGCCGCAAGAAGATCGCACAGATTACCCGCTACGTGACGGTTGGCCTCGGCTTCCTGCAGGCAATCGCTCTGACGGTTGGCCTGAAGGCGAACGCCACCAATGCGTTCCTCGGTCTGATCACCATCGCACTCTGCCTGTCCGCAGGTACCGCGATCGCCATGTGGATTGGCGAGCGCATCACGGAAAACGGCATCGGCAACGGCATTTCCCTGCTGATCTTTGCCGGCATCATCTCCAACATCGCCCGCGGCGTGGAGACTGGCGTCTACAGCCTGTTCTCCTCCGCAGTTGAGAGCAATGTTGGCGGCATGATCGCCTCCGTGCTGGTTTTCATCATCCTGGTCGTCGGCATCGTGATCGTGGACCTCGGCGAGCGCCGCATCCCGATCCAGTATGCCAAGCGCATGGTTGGCCGCAAGATGTACGGCGGTCAGTCCACGCACATCCCGCTGAAGCTGAACTCCTCCGGCGTTCTGCCGCTGATCTTCGCAAACGCGATCATGCAGTTCCCCGGAACCATCCTGGCGTTCTTCCCGAACTCCAAGGCGAACATCTGGTGGTCCGCCCACGTGCAGATGATGTCCTGGCCCTACCAGATCATCTTTGCACTGATGATCTTCGGCTTCACGTTCTTCTATTCTTCCATCAGCTTCAACCCTGTTGAGATTTCGAAGAATATCCAGAACAACGGCGGCATGATCCCCGGCATTCGCCAGGGCAAGCCCACCAGCGATTTCATCAAGAAGATCTCCGGACGCATCACCTGCTTCGGCGCGATCTATCTTGCAATCCTGGCGGTCATCCCCACCATCATCTACGCAATCTTCGGCGTGCAGCTGACCTTTGCAGCCTCCTCTCTGATGATCGCGGTTTCCGTTGCGATGGAATCCATGCGTCAGCTCGAGAGCGAGATGATGATGCGTCACTACAAGGGATTCCTTTAATCTCCCGGAGGTAGGACTATGAAACTGATTTTCTTAGGCCCTCCCGGAGCAGGCAAGGGCACGCAGGCGACGGGCGTAAGCTCGCACCTGCGGGTCCCGCATATCTCCACGGGCGATATGTTCCGCTCCGCCATCAAGAACCAGACCCCCACGGGCCTGGAGGCAAAGAGGTACATGGACGCCGGACAGCTGGTGCCGGACAGCGTGGTCATCGCCATGGTCAAGGAGCGCCTTGCCATGCCGGACTGCGAGAACGGCTATCTGCTGGATGGCTTCCCGCGCACTGTGGAGCAGGCCGAAGCGCTGGAGAAGTTCGCAGCGCCGGACGCCGTGGTGGATATCGAAGTGCCGGATGAGATGCTGGTGGACCGCCTGACCGGTCGCCGCGTCTGTGCAACCTGCAGCGGCACCTTCCATATCTCCAAGCTCGCCGAGGAGAAGCTCTGCCCGGTTTGCGGCGGCGAACTCTATCAGCGAGATGATGACAAGCCCGCTACGATTTCCAATCGGCTCAATGTCTACCATGAGCAGACTGCGCCGCTGATCGGATATTACGCTGGTCTTGGTAGGCTGAAGCGGATCGATGGAAACGCCCGCCCTGAGGACGTGTTCCAGAACATCCTCTCTTCACTGGAGTGACTGCATGATCACGATTAAAAATGAGTCACAGATCGAGAAGATGCGCAAGGCTGGGGCGCTGCTGCACAGCGTGCTCGAGGCCCTTCGCGCGGAGATTGAGCCGGGCGTGACCACCCTGCATCTGGATCAGATGGCTGAAAAGCTGATCCGGGACGCGGGCGCGATCCCCTCCTTCAAGGGCTACGAGGGCTTTCCGTTCTCAATCTGTGCTTCAGTAGACGATCAGGTGGTACATGGTTTCGCAGACAGAAGGAAGCTCCGCAAGGGGCAGCTTCTGAGCATCGACTGCGGCGTCATCCTGGACGGCTGGCAGTCGGACAGCGCCTTTTCTGTGCTGGTCGGCGGGGGAACCCCCATGGCGCAGAAGCTGGTGGACGTTACGGAAGAATGCTTCTGGATCGGCGCAAACATGGCCCGGGAGGGAAACCGACTGGGCGACCTCTCCCATGCAATTCAGGTGCATGCCGAGAAGCACGGCTACGGAGTCATCCGCGACCTGTGCGGCCACGGCATCGGCCAGGAGATGCATGAGGATCCCAATGTTCCCAACTATGGAAATCCCGGCCGGGGCGTCAAGCTCCAGCGCGGAATGACCATCGCAATTGAGCCGATGATCTCGATGGGCACCTGGAAGGTCTATTGCGAGGACAATGACTGGACCATCGTGACGCGGGATCACAGCCTGTGCTCCCACTACGAGCACACCGTGCTGATCACGGACGGCGAGCCTGAGGTGCTCTCCTATCCGGGCAAAAAGGTTGCGGAGGAAGTGCGGCGATGAACAAATACCCGATTGAGGTTGGCGCGATCGTCGTTTCCAAAATGGGACGGGACGAGGGAAGAAGCTTTGTCGTCGTTCAGGAAGTGGATGAAGATTTCGTAATGCTTGCCGACGGCAGGCTGAGAACGATGGATCATCTGAAGAAAAAGCGTCGCAAGCATCTCAAGACCACGGGAATCGTGGTGGAGGAGCTGCGCAGCCGCCTGCGCGAGGGCGCGGCGGTGGAGAATCATGAAGTCCGCACATGGCTGAAGAGGGAGGAAAAGTAGGCGTGTCCAAGTCCGATGTTATTGAAGTTGAAGGCGTTGTCACAGAATCTTATCCCAACGCCATGTTCGAGGTGATCTGACCCGCGGTCGGATCACCTGGCGCAGCAAGAACTGATCGATTGGATGAAGAAGGAGGCAGCATCATGAAAGTAAGACCTTCCGTAAAACCCATCTGCGAGAAGTGCAAGGTTATCAAGCGCAAGGGTCGTGTGATGATCATTTGCGAGAATCCCAAGCACAAGCAGAAGCAGGGCTGATCTGAATAGATGGGCTCAAGGCCGCGTTTTCTCGCGGGAACCACATCTCTGGGCGCACAGGATGCATCAAAAGCTGCAATCGCAGAAGAAAGATGCAAACTGTACGCTCAGATTTCTTGCGTATTGGCATAAAATCCAAAAAATAACACAAGATAACAGCGTAAATTAACGCAAATCCGAATCTTTGGATTGCAATTTTACGTTGGGTTGTGGTATAATCTTTTAGTCTGAATAGATTTCGGAGCGGCTGATGCGCCGCGAACCTGTGCGTCAATGCTGATGGCGCGCAGGGAATCGGTGTGTTTTCCGAAGCTTTTCAAATAACCCGTTTGACGAATCGCCAAGCGTCAAACACCACAAGCGTAAGTAAGTTGGAGGTGCATTCATCCCATGGCACGAATCTCGGGTGTCGACCTTCCCAGGGAGAAACGCATTGAAATCGCCCTGACGTATATCTATCATCGCCGCCACCGGCATCAACCCCGATGTGCGCGTGAAGGATCTGACCGAGGAAGATATCGGTAAGCTGCGTGACTACATCGACCATCACCTCAAGGTTGAAGGTGACCTTCGCCGTGAGGTTTCCATGAACATCAAGCGCCTGATGGAGATCGGCTGCTATCGTGGCCTGCGCCACCGCCGTGGTCTCCCCGTGCGCGGCCAGAATACCAAGCAGAACGCGCGCACCCGCAAGGGCCCGAAGAAGCAGGCTGCCGGTAAGAAAAAGAAGTAATCATTAGGGAGGAATATCTGCTATGGCAAAGCCGAAGCTGAAAAGGGTTACCCGCAAGCG
>SFII01000132.1 GCA_004555335.1 Coriobacteriaceae bacterium
ATGATGAAGTCGGGGGGCACCCTGGTCGTGCGTCATCCCAACGAGTACATCATGGAAGTATTCGAGGCGACCGGCTTCACCGACTTTTTGACCATCGAGGAGTAACAATGGTCGAGAAAATGCAAAACGCCATGCCTCAAGGGGAGATGCCTGATTTTGAAACCATGGTCAAGATGGCGAATTGGCAGAGCCTCAAGAACGGTGAGAAGATCTTCCAGGAGTTGCAGCAGGACTGCGAGCACCCCCGCGAGGTGCAGGAGGAACTGCTGTTCAAGCTTCTGCGCGATAATGCCGATACCCCCTTCGGCAAGGAGCATGGCTTCGACCAGATCAAGACGGTCGAAGATTATAAGCGTCAGGTTCCCTTCACCACCTTCGATGATTATGCCGGCTTGGTATACGAGGTCATGGAAACCGGTGCTGCGGGTGTGATCTGCAGGGATTCTATTATTCACTTCAACGAGACCTCGGGCACCATGGGCAATCCCAAGGGCATTCCCTTCACGGAGGCCGCTACCAAGCTGATGATGGATTACGGCAACGATTACAGCATGTACCTGATCGGCTGCAAGTACGGCGACCTGTTGAGCAGCGGCAGGAAGTTCAGCATGACCGAATGCCGTCTGAACACCACCAAGGGCGGTACCACCTTCGGCGCCATGTCGAGCAGGGGTGTCTGGAATTATCGTTCCATCCTGCCCCTTATGACCACCAGCCCCGATCCGGCAGTTTTTTCAACCAACGACACCGACACGCGCTATCTGCATGCCCGCTCGCTCCTTGCCGAGCGCAATCTGCTGTACGGCACCACCGTGTTCGTGAGCCTGTACTTGGATCTGATGCGCTATATCATGGACAACTGGCAGATGCTGGTCGACGATATCGAGTCGGGTCAGATCAATCCCGATGTGCAGCTTCCCGAAGAGGCGAGGAAGGAGCTGGAAGAGCTCTACGTTCCCATGCCGGAGCGTGCGGCAGTGCTCCGCCGTATCTTCGAAAGCGATTCCGAAGATCCCATCATGCAGAGGATCTGGCCTAACTTCAGGATCATCCATTCCGTTGCCGGCGCCGGATTCGCCCCTTACATGGAGCGCATGCGCAAGTACTCCGGCGATGCATCCGTGCTCTATACCGGCTATTCCGCGTCCGAGGGAATCTTCTCCGTCCCCGAAAAGCTGGATTCGCCGGAAAGCATCCTCGTACCGCGTGCGGCCTACTTCGAGTTCCTGCCTTTGAGCGAGGACGGGGAAGAGGCAACTGAGACCGTGGGCCTGGAAGATTTGGAGCCCGGTCATGACTACGAAGTGATCGTGACCACCCTGTCGGGCTTCTACCGCTATAAGATGCGCGATGCCATCCGCTGCGTGGGACGCCATGGCAAGGCACCAAAGATGGAATTCCTCTATCGCCTGGACCAGACCATCAACATGAAGGGCGAGAAGTGCACCGAGATGGTGCTGCGCAAGGCAGCCCAGCGCGTGGCCGACCGTCTAGGTTTGGATATGGTGGACTTCAGCTGCTATCCCAACCTTGCCGAACAGCCTCCCCGTTACGAGATGCTTTACGAGTTCTATCGCATGCCCGAAGGCAAGGTCACCATGGAGGAATTGAGCCGCGTGACCGACGAGGAAATCTGCGCGGGCTGCGCCGTCTACGGCTATCTGCGCGATAAGGATGGCCTGGCGCCCGCGAAGGCCCTGCTGCTGCAGGAGGAGACCAACCAGCTGTGGCGCGACATGCGCGTGATGAAGGGCGCGGCACCCAACCAGATCAAGCCCGTGCACATCATCGACAACGAACAGAAGCGCCGATTCTTCTACGCCTTGATCGAACGCGATTAAGTGCGAAAGCGGATCGGATGGGCGGGTTGCAAACCGTGCAACCCGCCTTCTTTCGCCTTGGATGCCCTGATCGGGTTGCGACCGCCGTGTGCGCGTGAGTTGTCTCGAGTCGTCCGTAGAGGGCGTGCGGGGCGTTCCAGGTGGAGGAACTGCAAGAATAGGATTGCCTATGGAAAAGAAGAATTCGAAATCGAGTAAGAACAATCAGTTGATCGCCCAGACTTTCAGGTCTTACTTGAGCATGTCGATTCTCATCACGCTTTCCGCGACTTTGGGAATGATGATCGACAATGTCATCGCCGGCCAGACCATGGGCGCGGACGCCGTTGGTGCCATTGGTATGTCGACGCCGCTGCTCATGCTTTTTTCGGGCTGCGCCGGCATCTTGGAAACGGGTGCCGTCACGCTTTCAGCGCGCGCTTTGGGCAAGAGGGATTCCAACCAGGTGAACGCCCTGTTCAGCATCGCCCTGATAGCGGGTTTCGCCATCGGCCTGCTCTGCCTGCTGGTAGGGCATTTCGGAAGCGGTACGATTGCATCGCTTCTAGGTGCCGACGACCCGCGCCTGTTCGAGGGTACGAAGGCCTTCATCACCGGTTTGAGCCTGGGTGCGCTTCCCATCATCCTGCTGCAGCTGGTCATGGGCTTCGTGCGCCTTGACGGCTCGCCTCAGCTGGGCCTTGTCGCCATCCTGACCATGAGTGTCTGCGATGTCAGCTTCAACTTGATTGCGGTTCTGGTGCTGGATGCGGGCCTGCTGGGCATGGGAACGTCGACTGCCTTGGCGTATTACATCGCGCTTGCCGTGGCGTCGACCCATTTCTTCAAGAAGAAATGCTCCCTGAAGCTGGTTAACCCCCTGCCGTACATTTCCAACCTGGGTACGCTGTTGAAAACGGGCATGCCCGATTCCATGGTGCGCGCTTGCGTCATGCTGCGCACCTTCACCTACAACAACTTGCTGCTGATGGTTTCCACCGCCAGCGCCGTTGCCGCCCTTTCCATGCTGACTTCGGTCAACATGTTCCTTTCCGCGGTATCGGTTGGCGTCGGCCAGACGGCGACGCTGCTCTGCGGCATCTTCTTCGGCGAGCAGGATAGGGACGCCATTAAGGGCACCGTGATGGTTGCCTTGAAGACGGGTATGGCCTTGTGCCTGCTCCTTTGTGTGCTGGTATTCATCTTCGCCCCCACGGTGGTGTCCTTCTTCGGCCTGACCGACCCGGAGGCGAAGGCGCTCGGCGTCATCGCGGTACGCGTGTACTGCTTTGCCGTGCCTTTGGACCTGGTCAACAACGTATTTGCCAGGTATTACCAGAGCAGCGGCAACCTGAAAGGCGCAAATCTTATCTCCGCAGGCCAGACCTTCGTGTGCGGCGTCGTGTTCGCGCTTATCTCGGTCTGGTTCCTGGGGGCTTTGGGCATCTGGATTTCCTTTGTGTTCAGCCAGGCAGCGACCTTGGTCATCCAGGTTGTGGTCGCCATCGTCTCGTGGCGCAAGAAACACGCAGCGGGCTGCTCCGCGGCAACCGGGCTTATTCCTTCAACTCCTCGGGAAGACCGGGGATTCGACCCCGGGCATGCAAGCCTGGTCGATAAGATGCTCTACCTGCCCGACGGATTCCAGAGCGATTGGAAGGCTTCTGCCGTCTTCGAGTGCGGGAAGGAGCCGGGCGATGCGACCAGGTGCTCCGAGGAAGTTGCGGATTGGTGCCGCAAAAACGGCATCGACTCCAAGCGCAGCTACCTGCTGTCGCTGGCTGTGGAGGAAATGGCCGGCAATATCGCCCGGCACGGCTTCGCGAAGACCAAGAAGCCTGCAATCGATATCCGCCTGGTTGCGAAGGAAGATGATTCCATCATCCTGCGAATCAGGGACAACGGAGTCGAATTCAATCCCATGGACTACGACATCGCGTCGGACGATTCCGCTAAGTGCATCGGTATCAAGTTGGTGCGTTCGACCATGACCAACATGGACTATCACAGCACGGTGGGCCCGCGTCTGCAAAGCCCTGCTTGCGGTAGTATTCGCGCGTCCCTACCGAGCTGATGACGTTGATCTGCTTGAAACCCTGCATCCGGGCCATCTTGCAAGCATGTTCGATCAGCTTCTTCCCCAAGCCGGCATGCTGGGCGTTCGCCTGTTCAGCGCCATTGCCGATGCTTGCGACCCTTCCGTACACGTGTACCTCGCGGATCATCGCCTGACCAGGGGAGACGGCGAGCTCCGGATGGGCGCGCACGTAGTCCTGGTCGGGGAGGGAAAGGCGCAGGAAACCTGCGATCTTACGTGCGGGTGTGACCCACTGCAGGAAATGCTCGTCGGTGTGCAGGGTTCGGTAAGGCAGGTCTTCCAGCTGCAGTTTGTCGATGTCCGCCTGATCGGTATTGATTTCCCTCGAGCGTATCTCGCGGACCGTCTGCCCGGTGCGCACCAGATGATCGTCGACCAGCTGGCGCAGATTGCCCTTCTTGTTGCCGGCAAGGATGTCCTGGGCGGATATGTCCCTGATCATGCGGGAGATGCGCGTGAACTCCGGCGTCGCTGCGACATCGGCTGCGAGCACGTCGATCAGCTGCCCTTCGGAATAGGGGATCCATTCGCCCTTTTCGAAGGCGGCCTGGAGTCCGGTGCCGGCAACCAGCGAGCAGGGGTAGATCTTCACCTCGTCGGGCTGGTATTCGGTCTCGGTCATGAAACGCCGGTAATCGCGCTTGTCCGACTGCGGAGTCGACCCCAACAGGTTCACCATGAAATGGGTGTGGATCTTGAAACCGAACAGCCGGGCGAGGTCGATGGCCTGCTTGGCGGCCTCGATTTGGCGGTTTGCGGGTTCGAGGCTGTCGGTTGCGGCCCTGCGGTTCTTCGTCAGCACCTGGGCGTCGATGCTCTGTATTCCCATCTGGACCTTGGTGCAACCCAGCTGCCTGATGGTGCGCAGGCTTGCGGGGTTCACGGTATCGGGGCGTGTTTCCACCACCAGGCCGACCACGCGATGCCGGGCGTGCTCGTTGCGCGCATGCTGCTCGAACAGGGCTCCCATGTCGGCGGTCTGCCAGCGTTCGGCCTGCTGCCAGGCGCCTGATTGCCGGTAGAGCCTGCTGGCCGCCTGGTTGTAGGTCAGCTGCCCGCAATCGATCATGTCCTGGAGCCGGCTTGCGTTTTCCGCCAAGCGGCCAGGGTCGTTTTCGATGCCGGCATCATGATAGAGCTTGCGTCGGGCTTGCGCTTTGGCATCGCGTTGCCCTTCGTCGTTCAGGGCTTCGAATAACTGCTCGATGAACCAGACCTGATAGCTTTCGGGGTAGTCGCAGAAGGTGCCGCCCAGCACGATGAGCTCGATCTTCCCCGTTTCATGCCCCATATCCACGAGTGCTTTCAGGCGGGAGGCCACCTGCAGGTAGGGGTCGAAGAAGTTGCGCTCGGCGCGCTGGCAGGCGGGTTCGTTGGAAAGGTAGCTTTTGGGCATGCGTACGTCGTTGGGGCAGAACAGGCAATTGCCCGAGCATGCCCACGGCTTGGTGATGACCGTGATGGTGGCGACTCCTGAAGAAGTCCGGCGCGGTTTCATGCGGCAGCTTGCGAAAAGCGCCGCCTCTTGCTGCGGAGTGACTTTCCAGCTGTTCCAGAGCTCGGGATCGTTCGCCTTCACTTTCAGGTAGTAGGGCACGATGTGCTTTTTCGCGAAACGGCGGACCGGCGCCCCTTCCAGCTTGTTGCGCGCGGCAAGGATGCCCTCGACGTCGCGGGGATCGAGCGTGCCTTCGGGGGTGATGCGGGAGAGTATTTCGCGGATGATCTTTTCCATGCGCCCATTATACGGCAGGCCGCTTGCCAACCCTTTCGCTTCCGTTCTACGCAAGCTTGGGTCGGGTGGTATACCATGCGGGGAAGGAACATGGGAAGCTGTGGCCGACCTTGCGTTATGCAAGGTTCGGGGCGGCTTCGACGGGTAATAAGCAAATCGTGATAACCAAAGGATGCCGAAGAATAGAGAGGGAGAACATGGCGATTTACGAATTCAGGCCGGAAGGCGTTTGCGCGCAGGCGATGGCAGTGGAAGTGGAAGATGGTGTGATCAGGGAATTCCAGGTGCTGGGCGGGTGCAGCGGCAACCTGCAGGGTATCTCCGCGCTGATCAAGGGCCAGAAGGCCGAAGACGTCATCGACCGCCTGGAAGGCATCAAGTGCGGCCGCAAGCCCACTTCCTGCCCTGACCAGCTGGCACGCGGTTTGCACTCCATCCTCGCCCAGGAGGCTGCCGCGGAATAGTCTTCCTATCACCTGCGTTGGAAGGTCTGTCTCCCAGCGGAATTCCGGGAAGGTGCGGCAGGCGGTTTATCCCGGTGATACTTTCGGGGCGGATTGGATATTTATTTTGGTGAAGGCGCACGGATTCGTCCGTGCGCCTTCTTTTTTTCTCCTCTAAGCGCCCATGCGGTGGCAGAATGGCAGCGGCAACGGTTGGCTCGTTTTCCGATGGTTGGCCAATAAAATAACCATTGGTAATCAATGATATCTAGTAATTGCATTCACGATTTCCGATAATCCTTCGCGCATCAGATTGCACAGCGCGGAAAAGGTGGTCGATCCATCGGCTTGCATTGGGCCTGGATACCGTTGCGGTTTCATTGTTCCGCCGGATCGGAGGAATTCTGCCGGCGTATTCTCCTAGGAGGTAGAGATGGAAAAGGTATTCAGACTAAAAGAGCGTGGGACCACGATACGCAAAGAGGTCCTGGGAGGCGTGATCACCTTCGTTTCGATGGTGTACATCCTAGCGGTGACCCCGTCGATCCTTTCTGCTGCGGGCATGGATCCCGCGGCGGTGTTCACAGCGACGGCCATTTCGGCGGCGGCGGCAACGCTGTTCATGGCCTTCTTCGCGAACTATCCCATCGCGCTGGCAAGCGGTATGGGTCTGAATGCCTTCTTCGCATATTCCGTGTGCATTCCCCTGGCGGAAGCGGGCGTCCAGAATCC
>SFII01000133.1 GCA_004555335.1 Coriobacteriaceae bacterium
AACCGAGGAAAAGGGGCTGTTCGGTTTCTTCAAGAAGACCGGCAGCAAGATCGAGACCCTGCGCGCCCGCTATGACAAGGCCGAAGCCAACATCGGCAAGATCGTGAAGAACCTGCAGAACCATCAGGTCCAGCTGATGAAGGACTCGGCCATGCTGGACAAGCTCTACGATCTGAACCTGACCTACTTCAAGGAGCTGACCATGTACATCCTGGCGGGCAAGAAGCGCCTCGCCGAGGTGCGCCAGGGTGAACTGGTCCAGCTGATCGAAAAGGCCAAGCAGACCGGCCGTGCGGAAGACGCCCAGGCTGCCCAGGACCTGGAGAACATGTGCCAGCGCTTTGAAAAGAAGATCTCCGACCTGGAGCTGACCCGCACCATTGCGCTGCAGACCGCGCCCCAGATCCGTTTGGTGCAGTCGGGCGAGATGACCATGATCGAGAAGATCCAGACCACGCTGGTCAACACCATCCCGCTGTGGAAGAGCCAGATGGTCCTGGCCCTGGGCATCGCCAATTCCCAGGCGGCGGTGCATGCCCAGTCCGTCGTGACCGACATGACCAACGAACTGCTGCGCAAGAACGCCGACATGCTGCACACCTCCACCGTGCAGATCGCTAAGGAATCCGAGCGCGGCATCGTGGATATCGAAACCCTGCAGCATACCAACCAGGAACTCATCAAGACCTTCGACGAGGTTATCCAGATCCAGCAGGAAGGCCGCCAGAAGAGGGCGGAAGCCGAAGTGGAGATCCGTCGTCTGGAAGGCGAGCTGAAGCAGAAGCTGCTCGAGGCATCCCAGCAGAGCGTGCGCTAGGCTTCGCTGGCCTGCATGCGGCTTTGCTCGCGGGCGGATTGCCTCGCGGGGTCTTTTGGACATAAGGCAGAACGAAGGGGCACCGATTCGTCGATGCCCCTTTTCCGTGGGTCGTATCGGTGATCCTGCTTCTGCAAAACGGTGATCGCGGTGCCTTCAGGCATCCCGGCGGCAACGGTTATGGGTGTCCTCCGCGAAAGTCGGATGGCGCCCCGTCTGCGAGTATGCGCCTGCTCATGCCGGGTACGGTGGCGTTGCGGCGACCGTGCTGCCTGCGTTCGCAGCTGGTGCGCTTACGGGAAGCCGCCCTTATTTGTTGGCCTTCGTCTTCCGGGGCGTGGGTTTCTTCTTCTTGAACTTATCCTTGCGCTTATGCGGGATCTTCGCGGCAGGGGTGGGCTTGTGGTACCAGCTCAAACCCGGTTTCTCGTCATTCAGCGAATCACGCGATGGCCTGCCCTTCCACAGCAGCACGCCTGCCATGACGAAGGTGGTCAGGATCACGCAAAGTCCCGTGAAGGCGTTCATGAACTGCTTGACGAAGTCGATGATAAAGCCCGCGTTACCCACAAGGGTGGTCTGCAGTACCAGCAGCGACATGAGGGCTCGAGCCAGGTTCATCGCTTTCAAGGCGAAGCGAACCGGGCTCTTGGAAAAGCGGAAGATATAGATGTTCGCAACCGAAAAGGCGATGGAATACACCGCGTAGAAGGCGTATACGTACAGGGCGAAGCCCGAGAGGTCGAAGTTCTGGTCGGAATTGACCATCATCGAAACCATCAGGGCCATCACCAGGTCGAGCGATCCCAACCAGATGCCTGCCAGGCGGCAACGCCTGCATTCCCATGCCTCCAGGTGCTCGGAGTCTTCCCTGATGATCTTCTGCATGCCATGGACGATGTAGATCTTGCCCGAGTTCAAGGCCATGGCATACACGCCCACGCAGGCAAGCCAGACCGAACGTTGCATTATGCCCATCGTCAGGTTGAAGATGGCGTATGCCAGACCGCCGATGATGCCCGGCAGGGATATTAGGATCTCTCGAGCATCCTCGCGTTCGAGCAGCGCCTTTCCGATCTTGGTGCTCTCTGCTTTTTTGCGGATGTCGTCGGGGAGGGTGCTGGTTGCGATGGCGAAACGGATCAGGTTGAGCAGGCGGGGTCCGTTGGCAATCGCCAAGGCAAGCAGGTAGAACGAAAGGATCGAGGCGGCATACATGGGAACAGAGCCGCCGTCGAAGAAGATCAGCGACGTAAGGAAGAGCAGGATCATGCTGCAGATTGCATAGGCGACCGTTCGGGCGCTTGGCCAGATGATCTGCTTGATTATTTCCAATATCCTGTCGAGCATTACCGCCTTCAAGGGAATAGCTGCGGTTTGAAACCTTTATTTTAAATCAGGTTTTGGAAAGCAGCGCAACATGCTTCTCCCAGGCTTCGTTAAATGCCCGTTTCTTGGTCGTTTGTTGCCTAGCGCGATATTCCGGCTTATTGACGAAAGGATTACTGATACAGCGCGATCGTTGCGCTGAAGGTGGTTCCCTTCTTCTGGGAGCTTTCCGCGCAGATGTCGCCGCCGTGTTCCCTTGCGACTTCGCGCGCAATCGCAAGCCCCAGTCCGAAGCCGCCGGTATCGCTGGTCCTGGCCTTGTCGGTTCGGTAGAAGCGGTCGAAGATGTGGGGCAGGTCTTCGGCGGGGATGGACTGGCCTTCGTTATGCACGGAAAGCGTCGCGTCTTTTGCACTTTTGGAAAGCTTCACGGTTACTGACGAATCGCTCCGCGCGTACTTGCAGGCGTTGTCGATTAGGGTTGACGCAAGTCGCTGGAGGCGCTTCCTGCTGCCTTGCACCTTCACGCCGGGTTCGATCTGGCATTCGATCGAGACGCCCTTTTCGAAGGCGACCGATTCGAATTGCAAAGCCAGGTTTTCCACGAGGTCGGTGAAGTCCACGTCTTCCGGTGCCTGGCCGTCTTTGGCCGCGCTTGCTGGGCGGGCCAGTTCCAGCATGTCGTTGACCAGTTCCTGCATGCGCAGGGCTTCGCTCTGCGTGCTGTCGATCCACTGCGATTGGTTTTCGATCGTTTCCTTGGGACGGGCCTTCAGGATCGTGGAATTGGCTAGGATGACCGTAAGGGGGGTCTTCAGCTCGTGGGATGCGTCCGCAACGAATTGCTGCTGCTGGGTCCATGCAGCCTCCACGGGTTTGAGCGCCCAGCGGGAAAAGAAGATGCTGATCAAGAAGAAGGCACCCAAGGCGCCGGCACCTACGATCGCGAACGTCAGCGCCAGGCTTTTCCAGGAAGATGCCATTCCCTCATCTGCGAAGGCCACGAGCAGACCATCGGGGATGTACGCGGTTGCATAGAACAGCCCCAGGTCCTTCAGGAAGCCTTCCCTAAGGCGCGAGCTCCGAACCGCATCGATCGCGGCATCCGAAAGGTCGCTCGAAAGCGAGGCGGTCGAAGATGAGATGCGTTCTATGGTTCCGTCCTTGCGGACAAGGTAGATCGCTGCGGGCGGATGGTTGCGCTCATCCTCGGGATGCTTGCCGATGACGGGTATGCCGCTTGCGGAATAGCCCCCGTTTTCGCCGTCCTGCGCATTTGCGGTGTCTTCGGCAGGGTTGGTTGCTGTTCCTTCCGATTCTGATTGGGCGTTCTTGGAAGGAGCGCTGCCTAGGAGATCGTTTTCGGATTCGTTGTTTGAAGCTCGAACGTCTTCTGCGCCTTTTCCCGTCGAGATGGATTCTGCGGTTCGACTTACGGTCAAGTTCAGTTGCCCGAGAACGTCTGCAACGCTCGTTTGGTAGTCGATAACGCAAATCGCACCGAATACCACCAGCAATACCAGCGTTGCGATGGTCATGTTCAGTGCGATGAATTTCCGACGCAGTTGCGCGAGCACAGCTTAGCCTTCCTGGATTAATCGGTATCCGACCTTTCTGATCGTTTCGATTCTAGTCGTCGAACCCAGGTGGGCAAGCTTCTTTCTCAAG
>SFII01000134.1 GCA_004555335.1 Coriobacteriaceae bacterium
GCGAGATCAGCTGCTGCTTCACCTGCTGCGGCAGCGAGATCACCACCGAGGTCTACTGCGACAACGGCTCCATCCAGCAGTATTTCGGCGATAATCCCGCCACCCGCCTGCCCCGCCCCGCCATGCCCGGCCTGAAGTGGTATAAGGAAGGCGACGCGGACTGGACGGACAGCGGCATCGAAAGCCCGAAGGGACACGGCGAGCGCCTTGGCTGGCAGGCCAAACCGATGGCCGAGTTCCTGAACGGCGCAGAGCCGGTCTGCACCGCCGAGGAGGGCCGCGACACGCTGCGCCTGGTGCTGGCGTGCTATCTCTCCGCCCGCGAGGGCAAGCGCGTATCGGTCTGGGATCCGCGCATCCAGGATATTCAGTAAATCCTCCCGCCCCGGCGGGAGCGCAAGCATAAAATCATAGAAGCGACAATACAGGAGGACAAGGGCATGAGCAAGAAACCCAATCTGCTGTTCTTCGGCATCGACAGCCTGCGCCGCGACCATATGAGCCACTACGGCTATGGCCGCCTGACCACCCCCAACATCTCCAAGTACGCGGATCGCGGCATCACGTTTGAAAGCTGCTTCTCTGCGCATATTCCCACCACGCCCGGCTATTCCAGCATGCTGACCGGCCGCGACGTGTTCGGCACCGGCGTCGTCGCGCTGGGCCAGAGCAAGATCGTGGACGGCGTTCCGGTGCTGGCCGAAATGCTGCACGACCGCGGCTACGAGACCACCTGCATCGGCTTCAAGGGCAACGCGGCCGGCCGCGGCTATGACAACTACCTGAGCTTCGCCGGCTGGGGCCCCGATCATGACGACGGCCGCGCCCACAAGGCCCAGAACTGCAACGACGTGGTGATCCCCGAAATGGAGCGCCTGCAGGCCGAAGGCAAGCCCTGGTTCCTGTTCATGCGTTACATGGATCCCCATTCTCCCTACCTCGCGCCCGCTCCCTTCAAGGACATGTTCTTCCAGGGCGTGTACGACGATCCCGACGACAAGTCTCTGGAAGGTCTGTTCAACTTCAAGCCCTTCCGTGATTATATCCGTTCCTGGATTCCCGAAGGCTGCACCAGCGCCGACTACGTAGACGCTCAGTATGACGCCGCCGTGGCCTATCTGGATACCGCCATCAATCAGGTCATCGTGAAGATGCAGGCCATGGGCATCGAAGAAGACACCCTGGTGGTGTTCGTCTCCGACCACGGCGAGACCCTGAACGAGCATGATTGCTATTACGATCACCACGGCCTGTATGAGCCCACCCTGACCGTGCCCTTCGCTCTGGTCTGGAAAGGTCACATCGCTCCCGGCCAGCGCTTCGACAACATCTGCCAGCTCAAGGACGTCACCCCCACCATCCTGGACGTGCTGGGCATCGACAAAGAGCCCTTCCACTTCAACGGCCGCAGCCTGTCTCCCCTGATGAACGGCGAGACCATCGTGGCCGAGGACGAGTTCTACATCACCGAGTGCACCTGGATGCGCAAGCACGGCTGGCGCACCCCCGAGTGGAAGCTGATCCGCGCCCTGGAGCCCGACCTGCACTTCAAGCCGCCGATCGAGCTGTACAACCTCATCGACGACCCCAAGGAGCTGCACAACCTGGCGGACGAGCGGCCTGAGATCGTTGAATTCTACACCCAGAAGATGGAAGCCTACATCGCCAAGCGCGAAGCCGAGACCGGCCGCACCAACCCGATGTACACCAACCTGAACTGGCACGCCAATCCCAACCACAACGGCCCCTACGAGACCTCTCAGCAGGCCTATGACGGACTGTACATCGGTTCCGTAGCCCAGGCCGTTTCCCTGCAGCAGAAGAAGTAATTTTCGCCCCTCCGCGCCCGGGCCGCGAGGCTTCGGGCGCGGCCCCAAGGAGACAAAGCCATGCTTAGAGTATGTGTCATCGGCATGGGCCACATCGGCCACAGACATTGCCGCATCTATAAACAGGAGCCTCTGGTAGAGCTGGTGGGCGTGTGCGATAAGCGCATCGACCGGGCCCAGAGCGCGTCGGAAACCTACTCCGTTCCCTATTTCCTGGATGCGCAGGAAATGCTGAACACCCTCAAGCCCGACCTGGTCAGCGTGTGCACCGGCGGCTATGAATACTGCTCCGATCATTACGAGCCCACCATGCAGGCCCTGAACGCGGGCTGCCATGTGCTCACGGAGAAGCCCATTGCCGACACCATCGAACGCGCCCGGGAAATGGTGGAGACCGCGGAAAAGAACCATCGCTGTTTCGCCCTGGATTTCAACCATCGATTCACCGACGCGGGCCGTCAGGCGAAGAAGTGGCAGGAGGAAGGCCGGCTGGGCGATCTGCTGTTCTGCAACATGGCGCTGTGGATCGGCAAGCCCGAGGATTATCCCTCTCCCTATTATCATCTCAAGGCCCTGAACCCCCATTCCATCGACATCATCCGTTATTTCATGGGCGATATCGAGGCCGTTCAGTGCTTCGCCATGAAGTCTCCCGGACGGACCATCTGGTCCACGTCTTCCATGAACTTCAAGTTCCGCAACGGCTGCGTGGGCCATCTGACCTCCAGCTATGACATCAAGCGCGGACATCCCATGGAGCGCTGCGAAGTGGCCGGCCTGAAGGGACGCATCGTATTCGAGGACATGTGGCGGCGTTCCACGCTGTATCCCGCGGGAGACAACGTGATTCTGCAGTATAACAACCCCGTATTCGACGGCCCGGATCGTTACAACGTGTTCGAGGATACCTTCAAAGACCGCATCCATCATTTCGTGGAGCAGGTCGCCCGGGGCGACAGCCCGGAAATGATCGACGGCACCGGCCGGGACGGTCTGGAGGCCCAGAAGGTCATCCACGCCGCCATCCGCTCTCTGGATACCGGCAAAATCGTCTACATGGACGAGATGTATCCCGAAGACGCCCGTAAATAACAATAAGAAGGTGGGCGCCCCTTGCGCACGATCAAACTGGCACAATACCTGAAAAACCCCGCGGATCCGGCCATTGTGGCCCTGAAAACCGCCCACGAGTCCATCACCAGCCACGACCATGATTTCTATGAACTGGTCTATATTTCCGACGGTTACTGCCTGCACGACATGGCCGGACGAATGACGCTTCTGATGGCGGGGGATCTGTTTATCATTCCGCCGGGGAAGGCGCACCGGTATATGTGCAACCGGGATATCAAGCTGTACAACTGCATGTTTCGGGAAGAGGCCTTCAGCGCCTTTTCCGAATCGCTGAACAACGTTCCCGGCCTGTGCGGGCTGACGAATCCCTCCTTCGACGGGTTCATGCACGCGCACCTGGAATTGCAGGAACGTTCCGCCGTGACGCAGCTTCTGGAGGATTTGTCGCAGGAATATGCCCGCCGGCAGCCCGGCTGGGATACGCTGATGCGCTCCTACGGCGTTTCTCTGATCATCCATTGCGGGCGCATCTTCCAGCATCATGTGGCCGACATGCACGAAAAGCGCGCCTATATGGGCTATGTGACCCAGGCGCTGCAGTACATTGACGCCCATTATCAGGAAGAGCTCACCATTCACGATATTGCCGAGCACATCGGCGTATCCAACGATTATTTTTCCCGTCAGTTCAAGCAGGTTACGGGCATCGCCCCGGTGGAATACCTGCGCAGGTACCGGTTCGCCCGGGCCATGGAGCTGCTGGCGGGGGGCATGAGCGTGACGGACGTTTCCCGACAGGTGGGCTTCCGGAACCTGTGCCATTTTTCCCGGGAATTCAAGAACCAGTTGGGCGTAACGCCCTCTCAATACCGCAAGCAATATGCGGAACAACAATTATT
>SFII01000135.1 GCA_004555335.1 Coriobacteriaceae bacterium
CCGCCATTCGAGACCAAGACCGATTCGGGCGAACCTGATGGCGTATCGGTGCGGTTCATGAAGGACTTTGGCGAAGAGTACGGTTATGACGTGGTGATCGAGAACACCGCGTGGGACGGCCTTATCCCCAGCCTGCAGAGCGGCAAGGCGGATTGCGTGATCAGCTCTATGACCATCACCGACGAGCGCGCGGAAGTGGTCGACTTCAGCGAACCCTATGCAAACGCGCAGCTGGCACTGCTGGTGAATGCCGATTCCGATGTCGAAACCGTCGATGACCTGAATCAGCAGGGCAAGTCCATTGCGGTGAAGACCGGATCCACCGGCGACATCTACGCAACCAAGAACCTTCCGGAATGCAATATCATCCGCCTTGCCGATGAAAGCGCGTGCGTCACGGAAGTGTCCCAGGGCAAAGCCGACGCCTTCATTTACGATCAGCTGACCATCTACCGCAATCAGCAGAAGAATCCCGACACCACCAAGGCCGTGTACATCCCCTTCCAGGATGTCGAGAACTGGGGTATTGCGGTGAAAAAGGGTAATGCCGAACTGCTCGACCAGCTGAACGAATTCATCGAGAAGTCCAAGTCCGATGGGGAATTCGATAAGCTTACCGAAAAATACCTTGCAAGCGAAAAGGAAGGTTTCGACGAGCTGGGCTTCACCTGGTTCTTCGATCTGAGCGAGTAGCCCTAACGAGAGCAGGTAACGAGGCAGCATGAGAAATCCGTTCATTGCAAGCAGGGACGACGAACCGTCGAAAGGGAAGATCGCACTCAACTATCTGATCGTGTGCCTGATCGTCCTCGCCGTTTTCTGGGTCGCCCTCGGGGTTATCGGATACCGGCTGGATTATTCCTTCGTTTGGAACGTTTCGGGCCGCATCGTCGACGGCTTCATCCTTACCTTGCAGGTGAGTGCGGTTTCCCTTGTGTTCAGCCTGCTCTTAGGAGCTTTGGTGGCGGCAGGAAAGGGCTCGCGCGTCCTGCCGCTGCGATACCTGTGCGATCTGTACGTGAAGATCATCCGCGGAACCCCGCTGATCATGCAGATCTACCTGTTCTTCTACATCGTGGGCACTGCGGTCGGGGTGGACGACCGCTTCGTCTCGGGCGTGCTGATCCTTTCGGTCTTCGAAGGCGCCTATATCGCGGAAATCATCCGCGGCAGCCTGCTTTCGATCGACGGGACCCAACGTGATGCGGCGCGTGCTGTGGGTTTCACCCGGGTTCAGACCCTGCGTTTCGTTATCGTGCCGCAGATGGTCGCCCGTACCCTGCCTGCGCTGACCGGGCAGTTTGCGAGCATCGTGAAGGATTCGTCGCTGCTTTCGCTTATCTCGGTGATCGAGCTCACCCAGACCATGCGCGAAATCAGCGCGGCGAATTTCCAGCTGTTCGAGTGCTACATCCTGCTGGGTCTTCTGTACCTGCTTATCACCCTGCCCCTGGAAGCTGTCGGGCATTTCTTCGAAAAGAGGTTCGATTTTGCGCATTAGTATCGATGGGCTGTGCATGTCCTTCGGGGGCATGCGGGTCCTTGACGGGTTCTGCTTCGATGACGAGGTGAGCACGCTTGCCGTGATCGGCCCTTCGGGAGGCGGGAAGTCGACCCTGCTTCGGATATTGGGTGGTTTGCAGAAGCCCACGTGCGGAACGGTCCGTGTCGATGGCGTTTCGGTGGAATACGACGAGCGCACCCTGCCGGCGTACCGCGCCCAGCTGGGCTATGTTTTCCAGCAGGGCGGGCTGTTCGCCCACATGAGCGCGCTCGACAACATCGTCGTTCCCCTGTGCCAGGTGCACGGGTTTACGAAGGAGGACGCGCAGGGGCGCGCACTCGAGCTGCTCGAGCGTTTCGGACTTGCGGAATCGGCCGCCAAACTGCCCGCGCAATTATCGGGTGGGCAGCAACAGCGTGTCGCCATTGCGCGTGCGGTTGCGCCGCGGCCCAAGCTGCTTCTGCTCGACGAACCCACAAGCGCGCTCGATCCCGTGTACACCAATGAGGTGTTGGACCTGATCGACGACCTGCGGCAGGACGGGATGCGCTTCATCATCGTGACGCATGAGATGGGCTTCGCCCGCAATGCCTGCGAGAAATGCGCCTTTTTGGCAGATGGCAAGCTATCGGAGTACGGTTGTTCTTCGGAACTGTTCGGCAACCCCCAGAGTCCCAAGCTGCAGGGTTTCCTCGCCCGCCTGCTGGAATGGAGGTAGGGCCGCATGGTCCGGCCGTTTTTTTGGAAGCGAAACCCGCATCGGCCCGTTTTCTCATTCCCTTGGCGTTATGCCCGTTCAGGCTGTGATCAGCCCGGGCCGGAGCATCGACGGGGCGATCCTGCGGCTGATCCTGCAGCCTCGCCGATCTGTCATAATCGGTCCCATTGCAATGCGTTCGCGGAGGATGGTCCAATGGGAAACGTGGAATACAGCGTCGTCGATTTCACTAACACGCTCCAATCGAGCTTCATCGATTCGCAGATCGAATCGGACCAGCGCTATGCCCCGCGCGTCGTCAGCAACAGTTCCCGTGCGAAGGCGAATGTGCTTTCGGTCATCAAAGGGGAGCTTGCCACCTGCGAGAGCTTCGATTTCTCCGTCGCCTTCGTCACCTCCAGCGGCATCCAGGTGCTGGTGCAGATACTTTCCGAGCTGAGGTGCCGCGGCGTGCGCGGGCGCGTGCTCACTTCCACGCTCAACAACTTCAACGACCCCGATGCGCTGCGCAAGCTGCTGGAGTTCCCCAACATAGAAACCCGTATCTACCAGGGGAACCTCCATGCGAAGGGCTACCTGTTCGACAAGGGCGAGATCTCCACCATCATCGTGGGAAGCTCAAATCTGACCCATCATGCACTCACCTGCAATAAGGAATGGAACGTGCTGTTCAAGTCCTTCCCGGGTGGCGACATGCTGCATCAGATGCGATCGGAATACGACGAGGTCTGGAACGATCCCAACACGGTTGCCGTTTCGGAAGAGTGGATTTCGGGCTACGAGGCCTTCCGGAAGGAAGCCCAGGCGAAAACCCCCATACGTGTGGAAGGCCCTGCGTTCAGGATGGATACCCGGCACGATCAGACGGGCCTTGCCAGCGAAGCGGATGGTGCCGAAGGCGTTGCGGAAGGGGTGCCGTGCGGGATGGCCGGCGCGCAAAACGGGGGAGGGACGGGTTGCCCTTCCGCGGTCAAGCCCTGCGCTCGTGCCGAAGCGCAGCCGCAGATCGTTCCCAACAAGATGCAATCGCTCGCGCTCGATGCGCTTGCCTTGCTGCATGGCAGGCGGGAACGGCGCGCCCTGCTGGTTTCGGCGACGGGGACGGGAAAGACCTATCTTTCGGCGCTCGACGTGCGCGCGCAAAAACCCGGGCGCGTGCTCTTCGTTGCGCACCGCCATCGCATTCCTGAGGCATCGCGGGAAAGCTTCGAGCGCGTCCTGGGTTCAAGCTATACCTATGGCATCTACGGCGGCGGCTCGGCCAAGCCCGCCGCGAGCTGCGTTTTCGCCATGGTGAGCACTTTGAGCAGGCATCTGGATGATTTCGACCCAAGGGAATTCGACTACATCATCATCGACGAAGCGCACCGGACGGGCGCGAACAGCTACCAGGCGATCCTTGCCCACTTCGAACCATCGTTTTTCCTGGGGATGACGGCAACGCCCTCGCGAACCGATGGCTATGACGTATACGGCCTGTTCAACCACGTGATCGCCTTCCGCATCACCCTGCAGGACGCCCTTGAGGAGGACATGCTCGCGCCGTTCCATTACTTCGGCATCAGCGACCTGGAGGTCGATGACCGCACGGTCGACGACATAAGCCTGTTTTCCAAATTGACCTCGCAGGAGCGGGTGCGGCATATCACTTCGAAGATCGAGGAATACACGGTCGAGAAGTCCCAGCGCCGCGGACTTATCTTCTGCAATAGGAACGAGGAGGCGGCGGTGCTCTCGCAGCGATTCAACGAAGCCGGCTATCGGACCGTTGCGGTGAGCGGCGCGGATTCCGATGAAGAGCGCAACCGCCAGATCGCACGTCTGGAACGGGGCGAGATCGAATACATCTTCTCGGTCGATATCTTCAACGAAGGCGTCGACATCCCCTCGCTCAACCAGATAATCATGCTGCGCCGTACCGATTCGGCCATCGTCTTCGTGCAGCAGCTGGGCCGAGGCCTGCGCAAATGCGAGGACAAGGAATTCACGCTCGTGCTGGACTTCATCGGCAACTATCAGCAGAACTACCTGGTGCCCATCGCGCTTTCGGGCGACCGCACGTATAACAAGGACACGCTGCGCAGGGTGGTGAAGGAGGGGAGCACCGTCATTCCCGGTTGTTCGACCATCAGCTTCGACAAGGTTTCCGAAGCGCAGATCTTCAACGCGCTTGATAAAGGCCGCTTTGGGGACACGAAGCTGATCCGGCGGGAATACCAGGAACTCAAGCAGGTTCTGGGGCGCATTCCAACCCTGCTCGATTTCGATGCGAACGAATCGATCGATCCGAACATCATCATCGGCAAGTTCGATTCGTATGCGGCTTTCCTGCAGAAATACGAGCCCGAAGCGGGGCTGTCTTTGAATGCCGGGCAGCTGAAACTGCTCAAGTTCCTTTCCCGCAAGATCGCCAATGGTAAGCGCCGCGAGGACCTGCTGGTATTGAAACGCCTGGTGGAAAGCTCAAACGGATTCGTGGCTGCATCGAGGCCGGCGGAAGGCCTTCAACGGCGCAGGCATGATGCGGTTGCGGCGATGCTCTGCGGTTCGTTTTCGACCAGTGGCGAGGATCTGGTGGAATACCGCGACGACGGGTGGGTGCTGAGTGCCCGCTTCCAGGAGGCGCTGGGGAATGCGGGCTTCAGGGATCAGGTGATGCAGGCGATCGATTTCGGCCTGGCACGCAATAGCGCGTTGTATTCGGAGCGCTACAAGGACACCGATTTCGTGCTGAACGCCAAGTACACGCGCGAGGAGATCTGCCGCCTGCTCCGTTGGGAAAAGGAGCCGAATTACCAGAATATCGGCGGGTATTTCCACGACAAGCAGACGAACACCTTCCCGGTCTTCGTCAACTACGACAAGGACCCTTCCATCAGCATCACCACGCAGTACGAGGACCGTTTCGTTTCGGAGAACACACTCATCGCCATATCCAAGAGCAGGCGCACGCTCCAATCGCCGGAAATCAAGGCGCTTCGCAACGCAAGGGAAAACGGTATGCGCTGTTTTCTGTTCTTGCGCAAGAACAAGAACGATAAGGATGCCGGAACGGAGTTCTACTTCCTGGGCGAGATGTATCCGACAGGGCAGTTCAAGCCGATCGTCATGAGGGATACCCGGGCAGGTGCGGTGGAAATCACTTACCGGCTGGACGTGCCGGTCCGCGCCGATCTGTATGAGTACTTCCTGAGCGATTTGGATGTGGTGGGTTAGCTAGCGGTTTGGGGTTTGCGCATGCATCCATTGCGGCAGGCTGGTGCCAGTGCGCACGTGAGCGGTGCGCAACGGCCTGCACCCGCGAATCAGGTGCATCATCGTTCTGGAGGATTCTGTTGCCGCGAGCTTAATCGTCTTCGCTTGCCTCTGCCGATTTGGTCGTGAGGTTGAACTTCAGGCTGATCGCACGCGTCGCCAAGCAGGCTCCCACGCAGGCGAATGAGCAGGCGAATTGGTTCAGATTCGCAAGCGCGCAACAGCAGTATGCGAAGGCACCGATGAAGCCTGCGATGGCGTAGTAGTCGCTGGATTTGAAGATACGCGGCGTTTCCCCGGTTAGGATGGTCGCCAGCGCGCCACCGCCGACGGCAGTAATGGTTCCCAGCAGCACCACGTAGACTGGGTTGACGCCGGCGCTCCAGGCTTTTGCCGCGCCAGCGAGGGCGTAGAAGGCGATGGAGAGGGCGTCGGCAACGTTCAGCACCGAATCGAGGTGTCGGATGTATCCTGCACCGGAGAAAACCAAGATCGCCGCCGCAATGCAGGCGACCACCAGGGCGGGATGCTCCAT
>SFII01000136.1 GCA_004555335.1 Coriobacteriaceae bacterium
AGCTTCGTCACGATATCGATTTCTAATTCTTCGGATTCCACGATCCTTTTCACGGTATCTCGCGCAAACTCCCTCATCTGCGAATCGAGCTTCTTTTTGTCGGATGAACCCACCGAATCGAAGAACAAGATCAATTGGATAAGGTCTTTCCCGCTCATATCACACGCGCGTTTGACGATATCCTCATTGGCTTCCATCTCGAACAACTCGGTCATATTGCCTCCTAGCAGATCATGCCGCACATGCAGCTGTTCTCGATGCTGCACCTTGCAGCGTTGATAGCCTGCTGCGCCCGCATCTGCTTGATAGCCTCCGAAACCTCATCGGCGATATCGTTCCGACCGTAGCTCAGCGCCAGTTCAAGCTCGAATGCTGCGTACGAGATCCACTGGGCGAGCTTGGATTCTCCCGCGTTCTCGATATCTCGCCTCGTGATTCCGGTCGTTGCGACGCGGTATCGCGCGCCTAAGATCCTCATTTCCCTGCAATCGTTCATTCGTATCCCCAATCATCGCATTCGTCATCAACGTCGTTTTCCTCGAAGTGCTCGCAGACCGCGGTGTTCTTGTTGCACGCCCGCGGGCAATCGCCATCCAGCAGGCATATCCCATCGAATAGAACGCCATAGAAACCGTGCATGTACTTCCGGAACCGCTTGCACCTACCGCAGCGGTGATTCGACTTGGCCCTGTGGCAGAATCCGTTGTCGGGAGTGCCGAACCATCCCGCATCACCATGGACCGTGCAAACAAGTCCGTTATCGCTTTCGACCGCAAAGCCGCAATCGATGCACTTGATAAAGCGTCCGTTTCCCATCAATCCATACATCCAACATCGTTCCGACAACCTTCGACAACCTCACGGCAACCTTCATGCAACCTGCCCGATGCGATGTGCCCGGCAGCTTTGCACTCGTCGCAAACCTTCCTTACGCGGCGGGAATTCTCGTTCGGCTTGTAATCCCTCCCGCAGATGTCGCATTTCCTGATCCTGTAGGCATTCTTCCTCGTCTTCTTGACGAGCCTTGCGTGGAGCACGGCAAGCTCGAGAGATTCGCGGTCGTGGTAAAACAATCCGTGCTTGTTGATGGTCGCCATGTCTCCCCTGCTTACCGCAACCAGGTTGCCAGGGTCGCAGTTCTGCTCGTTTCTGTCTGCGCATACGACGACGTATCCATCGGGGACGGCCCCGTGCTCGCGCTCATAGACGATGTGCGCCTTCTGCTTCCACCCGCCCGGACCCTTTCCGACTTTGACGTACACGCGGTTCGTATCTCCCCTGACACGCTCGCTTCCGATGCAGAGCTCGTTGTTCTTTACGCCGTCAGATACTCCGAGCCTTTGCCTCCGTGCCCTGTACTGGCCTGGAGTCGGCATCCATCCGAATCGCTGCTGGAATAGCTCGCGCATTCGGCTGGTATTGAACCTGCGCGCATTCTCTCGAATGAAGTCGTCTTCCTCTTCGGTCCACTTGTGCATCTTCACGCCCTTGCGCCAGGGCCTCTCATCAGGCATCGTGAGCACCTGCCTCGCCCATGATCATCTTGGTTGCAGCGGCGCCGTATCCCATGTCGTAGACGAATCGGGCCGTGCTGATCCTCGCCATCTGCAACTCGTTCGAAGCCTTCACAAGGTCGGCTACCGCCTTCGAGCGCCCGATTTCCGCATCGATCTCGTCAGCGCTCGCGGTATCGAGCCTTTCCAGCTGTTCGATGATGTAATCGGCGAATCCCTTCTGGTACTGCTTCCTTGCCACTTCTTCCTCCATTCCCTATGCCTATGATTCCCTGAAACCGTCCAGGCAACCGGAGATCGCCACGGCCTTCAGCCAAACCTCTTGTGCCTTCTCGTAACGCTTGGAGCAGATCAGGTCCTTGTAATCGTTGACCGCAGTCTCGAGCATCAACGTCAGCTGGTCCCTGCTTGCCGATGCCATGTCGGCATCCGTAACCTGCAAAGTCGCGATCATCGGCTACACCATGTCCCTTCCGAGCGATTCGTTGTAGAGCTTGCAGGCTTCCATGTGGGGCTGCATGTTGCGCACTCCCATGGACTCGAGCAGTCCGCATAGCGCCGTGATCACATCCGCCGCTTCCTCGATGACGTGCGCCCGGTACAGGTCGACGGCTTCCACCTTCGAAAGCCCGCCGCGCGCCGAAGGCTCGTTGGTCACGGCGGCCAGCACCTCGACTGCGCTGAAGACCTCCGACGCCTCCTCCACCACCTTGAGCGCCTGCGCCCTCGAGCAGCTCGCATGCGCATAGGTCGAAACGTCCCCGATGTGTACAGCCATCAGTTCCTCCTTCCTCCGACCGGATAGGCCTTGCCTTCCGGTACTCTCAGCAACGGATGATTCGCAGTCCGATTCGCGCGCGTTGGATTGGTTTGGATTGGATTGGATTGGATTGATATGGCGATGATCCTTCGCAAACGCATTTCGAAAACCTGCGATACTCGCTAATTGACCTGCGAAAACGCATCGACCAGAATCAAGCACGTAAATCACCGTCGAAAAGCGCCCATGAAATACCGTCCTTGAAAAGGCATCCGTTATTGAGTTTTCAACATTCTTTTCCACATTCTTTGAACATGTTTTCAACAAGTTCCGCGCGTTTGGTTCATCGCTTCTTCTTCGACTTCCGCTGCGCTTCGAGCCTCTCGTTGCGCGCCTTGCGCTTTTCCGGGTCGTCCTTGCCTTTGCCAACGGGCTTGTCGAAGTTGGAAAGCTCGTATGACTTAAGCTCTTCGACCGATACGACCCTCACTCCTATCCGATCGCAGAGCGTCCGAATCTGATTGAAGCTCCACTCGTACCCCGTCGCGATTCTGCACCTGTCTCGGTAGAGCGCGATGCAGTTCGGCTCCATCTTCTTCAGCAGCACGCAGGCATCGGCGATCTGGATGTCATCGGGCGGCGTCCCGCTTTCCGTTTCCTGCGACTCTCGCTTTCGTCCAGCATTGCGTTTCCGTGGGACGCTCGCGCTGTCATCTACCCTGCGACAATCGCCCGAATACTCGACATTGATTCCAGGGATGCTCCTTTGCAGATAGCGCGTCGCCCTACTGCCCGTCTGCACTATCATCGCCATCACCCCAGCGTTTCTTGTTGCCGCTCTTGCTGCGGTTGCGCATCTTCTTCGAGTTGTCGATGTCGTCGACGAAGCTCATGAAGACCGCGTCGTAAGGGACGGGAAGGCTCGGGAACTCGCCGAACGCACCGTAGTCGACGATCGCCAGCTTCATGGTGTCCTGCATTTCCTCGGGCAGCATCTCAACGATGTCCCCGAACTTCTCGAACCAAGTGAATGCCTGCGTCATTTAGAACCCCAATCCGTAGTGCGCCCAGGTGAGCGCGTAGGTGATGCCGGTTGCAACCACTGCGGCTGCGGTGAGCTTGCGCATCTCCCGGCGGCGCCTTCGCTCCTCGCGCAGCGCCCTGCGCACCGCGAAGCTCTGCATAGCCTTCGCGTGCTCCTCGGTCAAAAACATTCCATCCATATCGAAGACCTCCTCTAACGTTTGATTGTTTATCGATGTGTGCGAGCACCCTCCCCGGACATCCAGCCACCCAGGGGACATTCGGGACGAAATGGTCTTTCAGTACGCAAAATTCCCCGGTTGACGCCACGGGTCCGGCGCATATCCCCCATAGGGCAAGGAGGTTTCCTTTAGGATGGCCGGGAGTGGTGCTCGCATCGGATGCGCCCGCCTGACGGTTCCGCGGCGTATTCGCGAAGGCAATGTGCCTGGTTCCTTACTCCGCGTTTAACGATCCTGGTCGATCGCATACGC
>SFII01000137.1 GCA_004555335.1 Coriobacteriaceae bacterium
GTGCCCTTCCTGCGCCGCAACATCGGTTGCGTTTTCCAGGACTTCAAGCTCCTGCCGAATAAGACCGTGTTCGAGAACGTGGCCTTCGCGCTCGAGGTAATCGGGAAGTCGCGCCACGTTATCAAGACGCAGGTTCCCGAAGTACTTCGCCTGGTCGGCCTGCAGGACAAGCTCGATAAGTATCCCGATCAGCTTTCCGGCGGCGAGCAGCAGCGCGTTTCCATCGCGCGAGCGATCGTGAACCGTCCCCCGCTTCTGGTATGCGACGAGCCCACCGGCAACCTCGACCCCCAGACCTCCGCGGGCATCATGGACCTGCTTGTGCGAATCAACCGCTCCGGCACCACGGTCCTGGTTGCAACCCATGACCGCGAAGTGGTGAACAAGATGCGCCGTCGCGTTATCGTGCTTGAAAAGGGCGTCGTGATCCGAGACCAGGATGGAGGTGTATACGGCGTTGAATAGCATCGTGTATTTCATCCGCGAGGCCTTCAAGGGCTTCTTCCGCAACCGTGCCACCGCGCTCGGTTCCGTTATCACTATCTTCTTGTCGCTTCTGATCCTGGGTGTCTTCTCCGTGGGCGCCGTGGTGGTCGGCAATGTCGTCGATTCGGTCGAGAGCAAGGTTTCCATCACCGCGTACGTTGCAGACGATGCCAAGGAAAAGCAGATACAGAAGGTCGAAAGCTACATCGAGGGCCTTGATGGTGTAGCGAGCGTTTCGTTCACCACCAAGGATCAGGCGCTTGAGAACTTCAAGAAGTCCATGACCAGCAACCCCGATATCGTCGAGCAGCTGGACGGTCAGAACCCGCTTCCCGCAAGCATCGACGTCGAGCTTTCCGAAGCCCAGGAAGTAACCGCGATTGCCGACAAGATTGCCCAGAACGAGGATTTCCAGAAGATCTGCGACAACCCCGACGATCCGGCGGAATCTCTGAAGTACGGGCAGAAGACCGTCGATAAGCTCTTCGCGCTCACCAACTACGTGCGTTACATCGGCATCGCACTCATCGGCCTGCTGATGTTCATCGCCTTGATCTTCATCCTGAACAACATTCGCCTGTCCATCTTGGCGCGCCGCAAGGAAATCGCCATCATGCGCCTGGTGGGTGCATCCAACGGATTCATCCGCGGACCCTTCTCCGTTGAAGGTATGCTCCATGCATTCGTAGGTGCCGTGCTCGCCATCGGATCGCTGCAGACGATGAGGATGCTCGCGCTGCCCAAGCTGCAGTCCGCGCTTCCTTGGCTGCCCATCAATGTCGACGGGTCGACTTATCTGCTCATTTACCTGCTTCTGCTGGTTGCGGGTTTGCTTCTGGGCCTTCTCGGCTCCGCATGGGCAATGGGCCGTTACCTGAAGATCTAACCGATGGTGTAGAATAGGGGCTATGAAAAAGCATCCTAGCGTTTACGCGCAGAAAAGAAAAAAGATCGAAAGCAGGCTGATCAGGTTGATGATCGGCCTGCTTTTCGTGTTCGCCGCCTTTATCGCGGGCTTTCTCGTCCGCGGCGATGAGGCCTTCTTGAACTACATGGGTTTCGAAACGGGATTGGCGGGGATGGACGCCAATCCCGGCTTGACCGTGTCGGGAAGCACCTACGATTCGCTTTCCGCGCGCATCGCGGAAGCGCAGGGAATCCTCGAGCAGCACAGCGTCGACGATTACGACTTGGAATCCACCACCGAAGAGGTGATGGATGTTATCGCCGAAAACACCAACGATCCCTTCGTGTCCTATCTGAATGACGAGCAGTACGATGCCTACATCTCCGCAGCGCGGGAAACCTATAAGGGTATCGGCGTTCTGTTCTCCGAAAACCAGGGCGAGGCCTTTGCCATAGACGTATTCGCCGGATCCCAGGCAGAAGGCGAGGGCGTGCAGCCCGGGGATTTCGTTGTTGCCATTTCCGGGAATAAGGGGCCTAACGGAAGATGGTCCCAGGCCGATGTCCTGAAGGCGATCGAGACGGCAGGCGATGGGGTGCTCTACATTACCTGGCGTCGCCCCGCTTCCATCGATGCAAGGGGCGGTGAGGAATTCTCCACCGAACTGAGGGTGTCCGACTACGCCGAGCCCAACGTCGAGACCGAAATCAACGATGCCGGCGTCGGTTATATCAAGCTAGCGCAGATCAGTTCCAACTCTGCCGACTTGACAGCCGAAGCCATCAAGGAATTGGAAGAGCAGGGCGCCAAGGCCTTTGTTTTGGATATCAGGAACAACCCCGGCGGCTACCTGAGCCAGGCGCTCGATATCGGCACCCTTTTCGTCGAGAATGGCACGTTCGTGGAGGTTTCCACGAAGGATTCCACCTTCACGAAGGAGGTCGGGGGCAAGACCGCAACCGATGCGCCTTTGGTCGTCATCATCAATGGGCGGACGGCGGCAGCTGCCGAGGTGCTTGCCGGCGGCCTGAAGGACAACGACCGATGCATGCTCGTAGGTGAGACTACGATGGGCAAGGGTTCCGTTCAGTCGGTGTCGGGGTTCTCCTTTGGCGGGGGCATCAGGTATACCTCCGCCTATTACAAGACCCCGAAGGGTTACGCCATCAACGGGGTGGGGATTTCCCCTGATGCCGGCGTGGATGAGGGATCCTCGCATGATGGGGATGCCCAGAAGGAATTCGCCATGGAAATGGCCGGCTCTGCGATTGGACAGCAATAGCATGGGCAGGCGAAAAAAGCCGACACGCAAGAGCCCGCGCAGCAATCCGGTGGGAACCATCTCCATTACTGCTGCGGGATACGGTTTTGCCGAAACCGCCGAGGGCAGCTTTTTCATTCCCGCTTCGAAGATTGCAGGGGCTTTCGATGGCGATACCGTCGAGCTTGCCCCGATTCGCGATATACCCTCGAAACGGAAGGGCGAAAAGCCTTCGGGAACACGGGCGGACCGTCCTTCTGCGCGGGTTCTTCGCGTGCTCCATCGGGCACACGAGATAGTAATCGGCCGTTATGAGGTTGCCGAACCCTTCGGCGTGGTAGTGCCTCAAGACCATCGTATTCCCTACGATATCTTCACCATGCTTGCGGATAACCCGGACATCCCCGATGGCTCGCTGGTCCGCGTGCGCATGGTGCAATATCCTTCGCGAAACACCGCTGCAACGGGGGTGATCGAAGAGGTGCTGGGAGAATGCGACGATTCCCGCATGGATGTCGAGATTGCAATCGGCAGGGCCCGTTTGGAGACGTGTTTTTCCGAATCGGCTCTGGAAGAAGTGTCGCATGCCCGCGTCGATGCGAACGAGGCGCTTCTGCAGGGTTATGTCGACTTGAGGTCCAGGTTCGTCTTCACGATCGACCCCGAGGATGCCCGCGATTTCGACGATGCCATCTCGCTTCAGGAAAAACCGGACGGTTGTCTTCTTCTGGGCGTGCATATCGCCGACGTGTCCCACTACGTGGAATGGGGCAGCTCGGTCGATTTGGACGCGCGCCGGCGTGCCACGAGCGTCTACCTGGTCGATCGCGTGATACCGATGCTTCCCGAGAAGCTCTCGGGGGATATCTGCTCGCTCGTTCCGGGAAAGCCGCGTCTTGCGATGACGCTCGACGCGCTGATCGCCCCCGATGGCCGCGTTATCAGCTCGGAGCTGTATCCCAGCGTGATCGAGTCTAAGGCGCGTTTGAGCTACGAAGGCGCCTTGTGCTATATGGAGGCATCCGGGCGTGGGGAAGGTTGGCAGGCTGCAAAGGATAGGGTCGCAAGGATTTTCGGGCATCGCGAAGCTTCGTGCGGATATGCGCCGCGAACGCGGGGGAATCGACTTCGATACCAAGGAGGCGAAGGTCCGCTTGGATGGGCAGGGTATTCCCATTGGGGTTGCCGTCCGCACGAAGAACGAGGCGACGTCGGCCATCGAAGAGGCGATGCTCCTTGCGAATGAGTGCACGGCCCGCAAGCTATGCAACGAGGGTGTCCCGGGAATGTTCCGCGTGCATGCGGCGCCTTCTCCCGATTCCCTTGCCGCCATCCTTCCTATTATCAGGGAATTCGACTACTTGGATGACGTGGATTCCGAGGCGTTCATCGCAGGCGATAGCTTCGAGTTGCAGAAAGTGCTCGCCCGTTGCGGCGAGCGTACCGAAGGCCAGCTGGTGACGCAGCTGCTGTTGAGGGCGATGCAGCGCGCTCGATATTCGGAGCACTGCGACCCGCATTACGCCTTATCCAGCGAGGCGTATTGCCACTTCACCAGTCCCATCCGAAGATATCCCGACCTGGTGGTCCATCGCATGCTTAAGACCCGCATCTTCGGACGAAGCGGAACCTTCTCGCAGCAAGCCGACAGCATCGGCTGGCTTGCCGAGCATTCCTCCCAAATGGAGAGGATCGCCGAAAGGGTAGCTGCGGAAACCCAGGAGATCAAGCTCGTCGAATACATGCAGCGCTTCATCGGTATGACCATGAACGGACTCGTGTGCGGGATCGGTCCGAATGGATTGTACGTGCAATTGGACAACACGGCAGAGGGCCTGCTGCCCATCAGGGAGCTTGGATCGGAGTATTTCTCCTTCGACCCCGAGCTGTATCTGCTTTTGGGGAGCGAAAGCGGGAAGTGCTACCGATTGGGGCAGAGGATACGCGTCGCCATCGCTGCAGCACCGCCGCATCAGCGGCGTTTGGAATTTCGCCTTGCCCCAAAGGGCTAATGCCGGGCGGGGTAGCCGTATAATACGTGATTCGAAAGCAAGCGAGTGTCCGGGTTGCGCTTTTTGGGCGGCCCTAAGGATAGGGGAATCATGGCTAAGAAGGAAGAAAAGCTCATCGCCCGCAACAAGCGGGCCCTGCATGAATACGAAGTGATATCGAAGCTTGAGGCGGGTATCGTGCTGACCGGTACCGAGGTCTGCTCCCTGCGCGAGAATAACTGCCAGCTGACCGATTGCTTCGCTTTGGTCCGTAAGGGGGAGGTGTGGTTGATGGGGCTTCATATCGCTCCCTACAGCCACGGGAATATCGCCAATCCGGACCCGAATAGGAACAGGAAGCTCCTTCTGCACAAGAAGGAGATCAGGCATCTGCTCGAGCAGACCAGGGAAAAGGGCATGGCCCTGGTGCCTTTGAAGATGTATTTCGCGAAGAACAACCTGGTCAAAGTGGAGCTTGCGGTCTGCCGCGGCAAGAAGCTCTACGACAAGCGCGCGGATATGGCCAAGCGCGATGCGAAGCGCGAGATGGAGCGCGCCATCAAGGAAAGGAACCGTTACTGATGGAAGATGGGTTGAACGATTCCCAAGATCGCCCCGATGGCGCATGCGTCGCAGAACCTGCCAGCGGAGCGGACGTGATTTCGCCTTCGGAAGCGCTGGGTGCGGCTGTTGCCGATAGCGATGCGTCCGCCGATGACGGCGAATGGGAGTACGTTTACGAAGACGAATTGGAGGAAGGGGATATCTGGGAATACCTTGACGAGGACGAGCAGGATGCCAATCCCCTTTCCTATAGGAATATGCAGCATACGACCGACGATCTGAACTCCATCTACCATGAGGGTGTGGCGGTTGCCCGGGAGATCAAGGGCGCCGTGGACGACATCAAGGGGCTTTTCGATCTGAAGGGCCTGTTCAAGCTCTGATTCAGGGGGTTTGCCCCCGGCCCTGGGCTTGCTCCGATGCATCTGCCCTGGACGCAAAAACCCCCGCCTCGAAGGGAAGCGGGGGTTGAAGAAGCGCTTGGGATGTACCGAAGAGCTATGCGCGCTCGACCTTACCAGCCTTCATGCACTTGGTGCAGACGTTTGCACGGCGAACACGGCCGTTTTCCTTGATGGTGATCTTCTGCACGTTGGGGCGGAAGACACGGTTGGTCACACGGTGGGAATGGCTGACGTTACGGCCGGCAACCGGAGCCTTACCGCAGATTTCGCATACCTTGGACATATTAATCACTCCATTACTATTACTTATTGCTTGCCTTCAGGCGAGCATACATGACGAATAAGCCGCACCACTATATCACACTGCAACCGAACTCAAAAGGGAGAACGAGCGCAGAACAAGAAGACCACGGCTTCTTCAAA
>SFII01000138.1 GCA_004555335.1 Coriobacteriaceae bacterium
CTCCTTCTTTCATATCGCAAAGTTTTTGCCGGCAAGCTAGGCTTTGCTCAACCCGCCATCGACTTCTGAATCGGCAGGGACGTTTTCCAACTCTTCCATCAACTGGACCACCTGCTGTTCTGCGGAGCTCAAACGACCCCTCAGCTCTCGAAGCAACTTCACTCCGCGCTCGTAGGCGAACAGGCTTTCTTCCAACTCCATGCTGTTAGTCTCAAGATTCGCAACGATCCTGTCCAGTTCCGCCATTCCCTCGCGGAAGCTCATCTGCGAGAAATCCTTTGCTTCCTGGATGCTCTCACCCTGCGGGCACTGCTCTTGGCTCATCATTTCCCTTTCACTCCCCGCTTCCATGTTCTTCATTGTCCATATCCAGATAATCCACCTGCGCGCGTTCGATATCTTCCACACGGCATCGGGCAAGACCATCGCGCATCTGTATGTCCAGCTCATCCCCTTGCGAGATCTGAGCTACCGAGGAAACCACCTTTCCTTCGGGCGTCCTGCCGATGGAATAACCGCGTGCCATCACCTCCAAGGGCGACAGGTCGTTCAAGCGCGCCGCAGCAAGCCCCAAACCGTTCGCGTACGGGGCAAGCAGGTTCTTGCCCGTAGACTTGAGCCTCTCCCCGCTCGCTGCTAAACCGCGTTTTTCCAGAGAGAGCAATCGCGGCACCTGGCTGGAAAGCGATGACTGGAGCAGATCCAAACGGGCAGAATCAGCCGCCAAGGCCCCGGGGATGGCACGTTTCAAGCGCTCCTCTTGCGTAGCAACCCGATCGCGGATTCCCGCGATGCGCTGGGGAATCGCTTTCGAAAGCTGCTGCGCAAGATAGTCCACGCGCAGCGAACGGTCTGCGAGCAGCTGATAACGATCGCAGAAGATGGGGCGGCTTTCGAACTTCTCCAACCGCAAACGGGCATGCTGCATCCTCAGATCGATCACGCGATTCATACGATCCAGATACGATTGCAGGTAATCGCCGATCATTTCCGTGCTCGGAGCCACGGCTTCGGCTGCGGCGGTGGGCGAAGTGCAGCGCACGTCGGCGACCAGGTCGGCTAAGAAGTTATCGTGCTCATGCCCGATGCCCGTGATGATGGGCGTGGGGCATTTTGACATCGCACGTACCAGGCCTTCATCGTTGAACGCCATCAGATGCTCGAAGCTTCCGCCTCCGATAACGAGCAGGATCACCTCGACCTTGTTCCTGTACACCTCGCGCAGGCCGTTGGTGATGGCTTCAGGTGCACCTTTGCCCTCTACGGGCACTCCTGCAAAGTACACGGTTGCAAGCGGATACCTCCTGCGCAAGGTGCGCAGGACGTCATGGACCACGGCACCGCGAGGGGAAGTAATCAAGCCGATACGTTCGGGAAAAGCAGGGAGCGGACGTTTCCTCGATGGTTCGAACAAGCCTTCAGCACGCAAGGTTCGCTCAAGCTGGGCCACCTTCTGGCGCAGCATACCTTCGCCCGCCAAGTCGATCGACGAGGCCTCGAACTTGATGTCTCCCTTTTCTGCCCAAATGGTAAAGCGTCCTGTAATGCGGACAAGGGACCCGACCTCCAGCCGGATCCCCGCTTTGTCATATACGCTACGCCACATCTTGCAATACAAGGTGGCATGCTCGTCTTTGATGGTGAAAAAGACGCTCTTGTAGCCACGACGGTCGGTGAGCTCGGAGATCTCGCCTTCTATGGTCAGGCGAATGCGCTCAAAGCACTCCTTCGCACGACGGGCCGCCTCCGATACCGAAAGCGGCCCTTGTTGTTCGTTTACCATCTATCAGCCTTAATCACGGGCATTGAGCAGCCACAGAAGCTGAAAGACGGAAACCAGGGTGGCGGCAACGTAGGTCAGCGCGCAAGCGCGGAGCACGCGCCCGGCGCCTGCCAGCTCGGTCTGGGGCATGCCCGCCGCCTGCAGGTACTTCATGGCGCGGCCGCTCGCGTCGAATTCCACGGGCAGCGTAACCAGCTGGAAGATAACGGCGAAGGCGAACAGGATAATCGCAAGGTCGATCAAGCCAACGATATTCAGGAAAATGCCCAGCATAAGCGCAATCATCCACGTATTCGAGGCGAAGTTGACAACGGGAACGAGCGCGGACCTGATCTTCATGGGCATGAAGCCCTTGGCGTACTGGCAGGCGTGGCCGGCTTCATGGCAGGCGGTCGCCACGGCAGTGACGCTGTTGTATTCGTATGCATGGGGATCGAGCGTGATCGAATTGTCCCTTGGATCGAAATGATCCTGATCATGACCGCCCCTTCGGAAGGGGATAACCGGGACACCGTTATAGAGCAGCATCTGCTGGCCGACCTGCGCGCCACTCATGCTGAACGACGACGCGACGGAAGAGTACTTCTTGATCTGGTGACGGACGTACCACTGGGCGCCGGCACCGATCAGGGTTGAAATGATGATCAAAGCAAAATAGGACATGCGCTTACCTCCATTCGGACAGATTGGATTATATCTAATGAGCAATCCACCCTGATAGAGCGATGCGCTTTTGAAAGGCAACGCTAACCATTCGTTACCCTGCACCCACCTTTCCTGCAAAGGAAAAGCCGGGGCGCCCCGACTGGCGCATCCCGGCTTTTACGATGAGTCGGATCCTTACGTAAAACCCTCCGTTCGATTGCAGAAAACACCTGATGAAGGGCGAAAACGTAGGAGCTAGTTCTTGCGGATGATAAGCAGCCTCCCCTTGTTCAGACCCAGTTTGATCTTCCCCTCCAGCAGGGAAAGCAGGTCGTTGCCCACGATCTCGCGACGCCAACCCTTCAGGACATCCACGTCCTTGTGGCCACGGGCCACCT
Organism: Coriobacteriaceae bacterium; assembly: GCA_004555335.1. Classification (GTDB taxonomy): domain Bacteria; phylum Actinomycetota; class Coriobacteriia; order Coriobacteriales; family Eggerthellaceae; genus W1P20-047. The sequence continues at coordinate 2,827 of SFII01000138.1, forward strand.
CTGCCAGATCGCTGTTGTTCGCAAGGGTATGGTAGGCGATGTTGTTTTCCCTCGCGCGCTGCTTGACCAATGCAGACATCATGTCCACGGCAACATCCACATTCGCCTCATTCTTTCCCGGGTAATCCAGGATAGGCCATTCGGTCGAGGGCTTTCCCAAACCGACACGAAGCGCTTCGACCATTTCCCTCGCAACGCGGGTGGAAACCTTGTCGGAAATGCCGCGGACCATGAACAGGTCGTCGATGGTCTGGGCCTCGCGTCGGCAGGCCTCCACGATCTGCTCGTCGCTCATGATCCACTTTCGGGGGATATTCAGCTTCATCGCGCGTCGCTCGCGCCAAGCAGCCAATTCGCGCGCAGCGGAAAGCTGACGGGGTTTCAGCTGATTCACGCGCTTCAGCCTGCGGAAACGGGTTTCAGGATGCACGGTATAGCGCTCGGGGTCTTCCATCGCCCTGAAGTCGGGGTCGAGCCATTTGGTCCTTCCCAGCTTTTCCAGCTGCTGCGCCATCTTGTCGTACACACGCGGCAGGAAGATCACGTCATCGGCCGCATATTCCAGCTGGGATTGGGAAAGGGGCCTGCGGGACCAGTCGGTGTAGGAATCCGCCTTCTTCAGGTTCACTCCCAACGTGCTGCTCACCAAGGCACCGTATCCGATCTGCTGGGTATGGCCCAACAGGGTGGCTGCGACCTGGGTATCGAAGATGGGATGGGGAACCACGCCGCATTCGGCATAGAGGATCTCCAGATCCTGGGTGCCGGCATGGAAGAGCTTCAGGACCTCTTCGCTTTCCAAAAGCGGATTGAGCACGCGAAGGTCATCGATGCAGAAGGGGTCGACGATTGCGGTCTCGTCCCGGGTCTGCATCTGAAG
>SFII01000139.1 GCA_004555335.1 Coriobacteriaceae bacterium
CGAGGAGCAGGTTGGCATGATGGAAATGGTCCTCGACGTTGATGACATCATCGAAGAGATGACCGACATCCGCTCCGAGTACTGCAAGTACTAAGAACGCTTAGGAAGCCAGGGCAACCTGGCTTCCTTTAGTTTTGCCGGCATCCAGGTAAGAATAAACCCCCTGTTCCAGGTATGGAGCAGGGGGTTTGGCATTTACGGCTGGTTTGCCCCGGGCTTCGCCTGGGAGGGGCCGGGCCTACAGCAGGTAGGAGATGCCTTCCAGGAACTGCTTGGTCATCGCATCGATTTCCGCCTCATCGGGCTCGGTCTCGCATGCGGTCTCCAGATAGCTGCGGTAGTAGCAGACGGTCATATCGTTGATGATTTCCGTCTTATGGTCGGAGAAGCCCACTTCCTTGGCGTAGGCGCTCAAGATGTTCATGTTGCGCTCGTACAGGTCGCCGGCCATGAGCATGGAAAGCGCATGGGAGCTGATGTTGTCCAGCTCGTGCGGGAAGATGGAGTAGTACTTCTTCACGATGTCGTCCAAGAAGTTCTTCTTGCGGCTGAAGAAGAGCCTCATGAAGATGGAGGCGCGCTTGAGCGAGTGATGGCAGAAGGCCTCCCAGGTGTAGAGGTACAGCTCCTTCGGGTCGGTGATGTCGGACATCTTGGATGAGATCTCGGCAGTGTAGTCGCGCAGGTATCCGATGGATGCCAAGGCGATGAGCTGGCTGATGTCGTCGAAGTACAGGTACATGGTCGCGCTGCTGTATCCCGCGCGGGATGCAACGCTGCGGATGGAAACGGAATCGATCCCTTTCTCATTGATGATCTCTGTTGCAGCCTCGATGAATGTTGCCATGATGGCGCGCTGCTTCTCTGGCGAGTACTTGGCTCGGCTCATTGAATGATCCCCCGATCCTATGATGTTTTCTAATCAAGAGTCACGTACTGTTAGTTTTATTCTAGCGAATCATCCCTGATGGCGGGAAGCTATTTGGTGAACGGCTAGAAATCCTAAACCTGATAATAAAATATCGTAATACTTATTGTAAATAATCGCGATTAGCTGTATTTTTCTATGAAATGATTACTTCAACCGATGCCTATTGAGGATCTTAGGTGGAATTGAACTGGTTGGAGGATTGAATCAAGGAGGGAAAATGAAAGAGAAAATGAACCCAGTGTTCGTCATTTCGCTCATATTGTGCGTTGGCGTTGCTCTCTGGGCGGTAGTTTTCAACGAAAGCTTCTCGGTTGTCGCAAATGCAGCCTTCACTTTCTTGACTACTGATTTTGGTTGGCTTTATATGATCGCGATGGCTGTATTTATGGTCTTTGTACTGGTTATCGCGTTCAGCAAGTATGGAAAGATCAAGCTCGGTCCGGACGACTCCACTCCCGAATACAGCACCCTTTCCTGGTTCGCGATGCTGTTCGGTTGCGGCATGGGCGTCGGCCTGGTGTTCTGGGGTGTTGCGGAACCCATTTCCCACTTCGTTTCCCCCATCGCGGGCGTCGAGCCCGGCACCCCCGAGGCGGCTGCCTTCGCCATGAAGTCCGCGTTCATGCATTGGGGTTTCCAGCCTTGGGCCAACTACGCCATCATCGGCCTTGCCCTGGCGTACTTCCAGTTCCGTAAGAACCGTCCCGGCCTGATCAGCACCTGCCTCGAGCCCCTGATCGGCGAAAAGGGCGCACGCGGCCCCATCGGCAAGTTTGTCGATATCCTGGCTATCTTCGCCACCATCGCAGGCGTCGTCACCTCCCTGGGCCTTGGCGTCATGCAGATCAACTCCGGCCTGAACATGATGTTCGGCGTTCCCAGCAACCTGCTGGTCCAGATCGTCATCGTCATCCTGGTCACCATCATCGTCGTCGCATCCGCCGTTTCCGGTATCGAAAAGGGCATCAAGGCGATTTCCGACATCAACCTGTACATCGCGATCTTCGTGCTCGCGGCGTGCTTCATCATCGGTCCCAAGATCGACATCGTGAACAACATCGTTTCCGGCACCGGCGCATACATCCAGAACATCGTCATTGACAGCCTGAACCTGCCCGCATACGGCGACAACAGTTGGACTTTGGGCTGGAGGATCTTCTACTGGGCATGGTTCATCGCCTGGGCGCCCTTCGTAGGCGTCTTCATCGCCCGTATCTCCAAGGGCCGCACCATCCGCGAGTTCATCGGCGGCGTCGTGGTCGTCCCCGCGGTTGCCTCCATCCTGTGGTTCGGCGTCTTCGGTTCCATGGGCCTGTCCCTGGGCATCAACGGTGAAGTTTCCATGGACACCCTGGCGTCCATCGCAGCAGCCCCCGAAACCGGCCTGTTCACCATCCTGCCCCATTACTTCGGCGGTTTCGCCCTGTGCGTGGTGGCCCTGGTGCTGCTGCTCACCTTCTTCATCACCTCGGCGAACTCCGGCACCTTCGTTCTGGGCATGCTCTCCTCCGATGGCGACATGAACCCCACTTCCGCCAAGAAGATCCTCTGGGGCGCTATCCAGGCGGCAATGGCGATCGGCCTTCTGATCGCAGGCGGCCTGAAGCCCGTGCAGACCATCTCCATCGTGGCTGCGGCGCCGTTCATCATCGTCATGTTCGCGGTTATGGTCTCGATTGTGAAAGCGCTTGCGAAAGACCCCGCTGTTACCGGCGAGGTAGATCAGGCGGAAGAGCCCAAGGCAATCGAGGCTGAGGGCGCTGCCGAAACCGTCTAGCGAATCCCTTGGACCCGGCTTGTGCGGTGAATCGCGATAGCGGGTCCGGGTTCCCGGATAAATAAGTCCGAAGCTTCGCCATGCATCATCGGTGCATGGCGAAGCTTGCATTACCGCTGGGTTCGACAGGGGCATTCCCGAAAAGGGGGCTTCAATGAACTGGAGGCATTCTGGGAAAGCAGGCAGCGGGATGGAAGCGGCCAGGGATCGTCATGTCCCGATGGAAACAGGCGGGTGCGTCGGGTGAGGACGGGCTATGCGCCGCTTCGGAAGGAAGGCCCGACAGGAGGGGCCCGTGCTCTCACGCGGAGGGTGCGGGCATTGTCCAATAGCAGGAGAGAGGAAAAGATGGCAGAAACGATCAGAGCATGGACGAGGCAGGTGCCGCAGGTTTGGGATGAGATCTGCGAAACGGGGACCTATCGGGTCCTGGAAGAATACGTCCGCGCGAAGAACATGGACATTTCCGATTACTACATCAGCCTATACCGTTGGCTTACCGACTGTGCCAGGCGCTACATCGAGGACATTCCGGAAGATGCGCAATTCCCCGTGTGGCTTGCCATGACCGAGGCGCAGCGCTTAGGTGCGGCTCCGGGGATGATCTCGCTCACCTTGGAGATCCCGCGCGAGAGGGTTTTCCTGATCGACTACGACAAATGGGGTTATATCGTCAATCACTTCTATCTTCCGAATGATGCTGAAGACGAACGTCGCTACAACGAGGAGTTGAAGATGATGGGCGTTGGCAATGAAGCCCAGCTGATCGTGACCGATAAGGGCAACTTCTACCCCGCCCTCAAGCAGAAGATCCTGCGCAGTTGGAACCGCCTGTTCGACGGCCCCAACGCCAACATGGACAACAACGTGGGCGTTATCTGGGAAATCAAGCCCGAATGGGTCGTCGAAGTGGAACGTTACTGATTGGTTTTTGACCGAGACTGGGAAAATGCGTAGATAATCCGGCATAAGTTGTGATAGTTTCGCCTGAGT
>SFII01000140.1 GCA_004555335.1 Coriobacteriaceae bacterium
AACACCGGGCGCACCAATTTCACCATTGAAACCCGTCAGGAACGGGCCCGCACCTTTGACCGGGATCTGGAAACCTTCATGAACGAACCGGTGAGCCTGGAGCGGGGCGACGAATACGCCTCCCGGATCTTCAACGCCATCTTCGGCGATCACGAGCTGTTCCAATTCAACGGAAACGTGCGCAACTGGGGTCTGGTGGACAACCTGCCCGTGGGCGCCTGCGTAGAGGTGCCTGTGCTGGCCAGCCGCGCCGGACTTTCCCCCATGCATGTGGGCGCCATTCCCGACGCGGTGCTGCCGCTGATGAGCCTGAGCAGCCAGATCGAAGAAATGGCCGTAAAGGGCAGCTTCGCCGGCGACCGGGAAATGATCTATCTGGCCTGCTGCTACGATCCGCTGACCAGCGCCGTTCTGGATCTCAGAGAGATCCGCGCCATGGTGGACGAACTGTTCGAGTTTTCCAAGCCCTGGCTGCCCCAGTTCAAGTTCTGATTTTTGCAGCCTGTCTCAATTCAGGCAGTCCGCGAAATTCTCATATGGGGAATGCAACAGCCGCCCGGCCTTCGGCCGGGCGGCTGTTTGGTGGTCTATGAAATTAGGCCTCCAGGATCTTGGTCACAACGCCGGATCCCACGGTACGGCCGCCTTCACGGATAGCGAAACGCAGACCTTCTTCGCACGCGATGGGCGTGATCAGAGTGATCTCCATGTCGATGTTATCGCCAGGCATTACCATCTCAACGCCGTCGGGCAGCTTGATGGTGCCGGTTACGTCCGTGGTACGGAAGTAGAACTGGGGACGATAGCCATTGAAGAAGGGGGTATGACGGCCGCCTTCATCCTTGGTCAGCACGTACACCTGGCCCATGAAATGGGTGTGGGGGTGAATGCTGCCGGGCTTGGCCAGCACCTGGCCGCGCTCGATATCGGTACGCTGAATGCCGCGCAGCAACAGGCCTACGTTGTCGCCCGCCTCGGCGAAGTCAAGCAGCTTGCGGAACATTTCCACGCCGGTGACGACGGTGGTGCGCTTCTCGTCGGACAGACCAACGATTTCCACCTGGTCGCTCATCTTTACGATACCGCGCTCTACACGGCCGGTAGCCACGGTGCCGCGGCCGGTGATGGAGAACACGTCTTCCACGGGCATCAGGAAAGGCTTGTCGGTGTCGCGCTCGGGATCGGGGATGTAGCTGTCAACAGCGTCCATCAGCTCGAAGATGCACTGGCACTCGGGCAGATCCTTGGCGTTGCCGCCGGCGGTCAGCGCTTCCAGCGCCTTCAGAGCGGAACCCTTGATGATCGGGATCTCGTCGCCGGGGAAGTCATACTCGTTCAGCAGCTCGCGGATTTCCATTTCCACCAGCTCCAGCAGCTCGGGATCGTCCACCTGGTCGGTCTTGTTCATGAACACGATGATGTAGGGCACGCCTACCTGACGGGCCAGCAGGATATGCTCGCGGGTCTGGGGCATGGGGCCGTCCGCAGCGGACACCACCAGGATAGCGCCGTCCATCTGAGCAGCGCCGGTGATCATGTTCTTCACGTAGTCGGCATGGCCGGGGCAGTCCACGTGAGCATAGTGACGCTTATCGGTCTCATATTCCACGTGAGCGGTGTTGATCGTGATTCCGCGGGCCTTCTCTTCGGGCGCCTTATCGATTTCGTCGTAGCGCATCGCCTGAGCATGACCGGACTGGGACAGAGCCATGGTGATCGCAGCGGTCAGAGTGGTCTTGCCGTGATCGACGTGACCAATGGTGCCGATGTTAACATGCGGCTTGGTGCGTTCAAATTTCGCCTTTGCCATGTTTCATTTCCTCCTGAATTGGTTGTTATCAATGCTTGCCGAGAATTTTCGCGGCGATATTGCCGGGAACTTCCTCATAATGCGCAAACTGCATGGTGTAGTTGCCGCGGCCCTGGGTCTTGCTGCGCAGGTCCGTGGCGTAGCCGAACATTTCGGACAGCGGAACCAGACCATCGATGGTGTTCACGCCGTTTTCCATGTTCATGCCGGTTACGCGGCCGCGACGGCTGGACACATCGCCCATCACGTCGCCCAGGTATTCTTCGGGCACCACGATTTCGATCTTCATCATGGGCTCCATCAGGGCGCAGTCCGCCTTCTGCACGGCCTCTTTGAAGGCCATGGAGCCGGCGATCTTGAACGCCATTTCGGAAGAGTCCACATCGTGGTAAGAGCCGTCTACCAGCGTCGCCTTGAAGTCCACGACTTCGTAGCCGCTGAGGACGCCGCTCTTGGCCGCTTCCTGAATACCCTGATCGATAGGCGCGATGAATTCCTTGGGAATCACGCCGCCGATGATCTTATTTTCAAACTGGTAACCGGAACCGGGCTCCAGGGGCTCGATTTCGATAACGCAGTGGCCGTACTGGCCATGGCCGCCGGTCTGGCGCACGTAGCGGCAGTCCGCACGGGCCTTTTTCCGCAGGCACTCCTTGTAAGCAACCTGGGGCTTGCCCACCTTGGCTTCCACCTTGAATTCCCGCAGCAGACGATCCACAATGATTTCCAGATGCAATTCGCCCATGCCGGCGATGATGGTCTGGCCGGTGGTTTCGTCGGTGTAGGTGCGGAAGGTGGGGTCTTCCTCCGCCAGGCGCTGCAGGGCGATGCCCAGCTTATCGGCGCCGGCCTTGGTCTTGGGCTCAATGGCCACGCGGATGACGGGATCCGGGAAGACCATGGATTCCAGAATGATGGGGGCGTTTTCCGCGCAGAGGGTATCGCCGGTGGTGGTTTCCTTCAGGCCCACGGCGGCGGCGATATCGCCGGCACGCACCTCTTCGATTTCCTCGCGGTGGTTGGCGTGCATGCGCAGAATGCGGGCGATGCGCTCGCGCTTGCCCTTGGTGGAGTTATACAGGTAGCTGCCAGTCTTCAAAACGCCGGAATAGACCCGGAAGAAGGCCAGTTTACCCACATAGGGATCCACCATGATCTTGAAAGCCAGGGCGGAGAAGGGCTCCTCATCGGAGGCCTTGCGCTCCATTTCGGTTTCGCCGTCCTTGCTGGTGCCCTTTACCGGAGGAATATCCAGGGGAGAGGGCAGGTAGTCTACGATGGCATCCAGCAGCAGCTGCACGCCCTTGTTGCGGTAAGAAGTGCCGCACAGAACCGGGGTCATGGTGCCGGCGATGGTGCGCTGACGGATACCGGAAAGGATGTCATCGTGGGACAGATCGCCTTCTTCGAAGAACTTTTCCATCAATTCTTCGTTGGCTTCCGCGGCGGCTTCTACCATCTCGCTGCGATACTGCTGCGCCTGCTCCAGGTATTCGGCGGGAATGTCGCTTTCCTGGATGGTGTTGCCCAAATCGTCCACGTAAATTTCAGCCTTCATCTTTACCAGGTCGATGATGCCGTTGAAATCCGCTTCAGAACCGATGGGCAGCTGGATGGGTACGGCGGTGGTCTTCAGGCGTTCCTTCATCATGCGGACTACGCGGAAGAAGTTTGCGCCCATGATGTCCATCTTATTGACATAAGCCAGACGCGGCACGCCGTATTTCGTAGCCTGACGCCACACCGTTTCGGACTGCGGTTCAACGCCGCCCTTTGCACAGAAGACCGCAACGGCGCCGTCAAGCACGCGCAGGGAGCGCTCTACCTCAACGGTGAAGTCCACGTGGCCGGGGGTGTC
>SFII01000141.1 GCA_004555335.1 Coriobacteriaceae bacterium
TTCATCATGCAGGGGCTTGCAGCGAATCTGGGCGGCATGATCATGCCCTTCGGCAACCCGCAGAATCTGTACCTATTCGAATACTTCGGCTTCGGATTGGGCGAATTCCTCGCCACCATGGCGCTGCCCTTTGCGGCTTCCATGCTGCTGGTGTTTGCCTGCGTGATGGTGAAGCTGCCCCATGGGGTGAAGCCGCGTCCTGCGAAGGGGGCGCAGCGCACGCGCCGTTCTGCGGATGTGCTCGCACGCGAGCAGGATCCCTTGCCCTTCCATGTGAATCTTGCGCCGAAGAAGCGTATTGCGGTCTACCTGGTGCTGCTCGCCTTGGTTCTTGCGGCGGTCTTCCGCATCCTGCCCTTCTGGCTGCCCTTGATGTGCGTGCTCGTGGGCCTGCTGCTGTTGGATGACCGTGCGTTGAAGGCGGCGGATTTCGGGTTGCTTCTGACCTTCGTATGCTTCTTCGTCTTCGCGGGCAACATGGCGCGCATCCCCGCCATCGAGGCTTTGCTGACCGGCATGATGGAGCGCAGCACCCTTCTGGCGAGCGTGGCCTTCAGCCAGGTGATCAGCAACGTGCCCGCGGCAATCTTGCTGGCGCAGTTCTGCCAGTCTCCCCATGCCTTGCTGATCGGGGTGAATGTGGGCGGGGCGGGAACCCTGGTGGCGTCGCTTGCGAGCCTTATCACCTTCGGGCAGTTCAGGCGCGCGCGAAGCGAATCGTCAGGCATGAGCGCGAAGGACCGTTCGACCATGGGGTTCCTGCGCTCCTTCATGCTGTACAACATCCTCTTTCTGGCGGTGCTGGTGCTTATTTGCCTACCGTTTACGTAGTTGTATGGACGCTCGGTGGGCTTGCGGTGGGTTTTGGGCTTTCCGTTCTTGTAAGGAACCCGCCGCGGCACTATACTGACCGCAGTCATTGTTCAGGGCGGGGTGAGATTCCCCACTGGCGGTAATGGGTGCATCCCTAGTCCGCGAGCCTTCGTGGCCGATCCGGTGCGATTCCGGAACCAACGGTATAGTCCGGATGGGAGAACAGCTGCATGGCATCGGCGCCAGGTGCGCCGCAGAACCGGCATTCCTGTCGCCCGCACTGCATGCGGGTTTTCTTTTTCCTGGACGATGTTCAAGCGGCCCGAAGAAGGGAAGTGATGCAGGTGACGGCACATGCGGTAGAGGGATTCGACCTCGCCCGAGCCCAGGCGCATATGCGCCGCGCAATAGAACTCGCCCACACGGCGCATGGGTGGGTGAATCCTAACCCCATGGTGGGTGCGGTCGTGGTGAAGGACGGCCGGGTTATCGGCGAGGGTTGCCATGAGCGTTACGGCGACCTGCATGCCGAACGCAACGCGCTCGCAGCGTGCACCGAGTCGCCTGAAGGCGCCACCATCTTCGTCACCTTGGAACCTTGCAGCCATTTCGGTACCCAGCCCCCTTGCGCGGATGCGCTGGTGGAGGCGGGCATCGCGCGCGTGGTCGTGGGGTCGCGCGACCCTAATCCGCTCGTGAGCGGCAAGGGCAATGCGCGCCTGCGCGAAGCGGGAATCGAGGTTGTCGAAGATTTCCTGCGTGCGGAATGCGATGCGCTGAATGCGCCCTTCTTCCATTTCATCACCACCAAGACACCCTACGTCATCGCCAAGTGGGCCATGACCGCCGACGGCCGCATCGCCGCGCACACCGGTGACGCCCGATGGGTGTCCTGCGAGCAATCGCGTGCGCAGGTCCATGAGATGCGCCACGATTGCATGGCCATCATGGTGGGCATCGGCACCGTTCTGACGGACGATCCCGCACTCACCGCACGCCGTAGCGAACCGAGCCGCCAGCCTTTGCGCGTGGTGTGCGATTCCAAGCTGCGCATCCCCTTGGATTCCCAGCTGGTGCGCAGTGCGGGCGAATACGGCCTGCTGGTTGCGACTGCAGCGGACCTTGGGGGAGATGCCGCGCAGAAGGCCCAAGCCCTTTCCCAGGCGGGTGCCCAGGTGGTGAGCCTGCCCGACGGGCAGGGGAAGGTCGACCTTTGCGCGCTCATGCGCGAGTTGGGGTCGCGCAAGATCGATTCCGTGCTGCTCGAAGGCGGCTCGTCGCTCAATTGGGCGGCGTTTTCCGCGGGTTTGGTTTCGGAATTGGTGGTGTATCTGGCACCCAAGGTGGTGGGCGGTACTGCGTCCCCCTCGCCGGTGGGCGGTGCGGGCTTCGATCTGATGTCGCAGGCGATCGCCCTGGAAAGCCCGCAGGTCGAGCTGGTGGGCGACGACGTGAAGATCACCTACAAGCTGGATGGAGGTGCGCTGTGTTCACAGGCATAGTGGAAGAGGTCGGGTCTGTCAGGACCGTGCTTCCCGGTGCGCGTGCAGGCAAGATCTGCATCGCGGCGCGCAAGGTGCTGGAAGGAACCCGGGTGGGCGACAGCATCGCGGTCAACGGCGTCTGCCTGACCGTGGTCCAGCTGGCCGAAGATTCCTTCACCGCCGATGTGATGCCGGAAACCCTGGCCAAGACCAACCTGGGTGCGTTGAAGCCCGGTTCTGCCGTGGACTTGGAACGCGCCATGGCGGTGAACGGGCGCTTCGGCGGGCATATCGTTTCCGGGCATATCGACGGGGTGGGCACCATCGTGGAAATGCGCCCCGAGCAGAATGCCGTGTGGGTGCGCATTGCGACGAGCCCGCAGATCTTGGGCTTGATCGTCGAAAAAGGCTCGATTGCCATCGACGGTATCAGCCTGACCGTGGCGGGCGTGTCCCAAGGCGATTTCCAGGTTTCCGTGATCCCGCATACCGGGCAGGAAACCATCCTTCTGGGCAAGAAGCAGGGCGAAAGCGTCAACCTGGAAAACGATATCGTGGGTAAATACGTGCAAAAACTGCTGGTCAACGCAACGGGGCAGGCGCAGCAGGCGTCCGAGCCGCAATCGCGTTTGACCATGGAATTTCTTGAAGCGAACGGTTTCTAGCGACCGGGTGATCCGGATCGAGGGAAAGGACGTGCAATGGACATCGATCTGAACGAAGAGCTGTCCGAGAACATGCAGAAGATGGGATCCGTGCAGGATGCCATCGACGAACTGCGCGCGGGGCGCCTGGTGCTGGTTGTGGACGATCCCGACCGCGAAAACGAGGGCGACTTGATCTGCGCTGCGGAGTTCGCCACCCAGGAAAACGTCAACTTCATGGCGTGCCACGCAAAGGGCCTGATCTGCATGCCCATGAGCAAGGAGCTGGCGACCAAGCTGAACTTCCAGCAGATGGTTTCCGAAAACACCGACAACCACGAAACCGCCTTCACCGTGTCGGTGGACCACGTGGATACCACTACGGGCATTTCCGCCTATGAGCGTTCGGTGACTGCGATGAAGTGCGTGGAAGAGGGTACCCGTCCCGAAGACTTCCGACGTCCCGGGCATATGTTTCCCCTGGTGGCGAAGCCGGGCGGAGTGCTTGAGCGTAACGGCCACACCGAGGCGACCGTAGATCTGATGCGCCATGCGGGCTTGAAGCCCTGCGGCCTGTGCTGCGAGATTATGCGCGAGGATGGCACCATGATGCGTACCACCGAGCTGCTGGAGAAGGCTGCCGAATGGGGCATGACCATGATTTCCATCCGACAGCTGCAGGATTAT
>SFII01000020.1 GCA_004555335.1 Coriobacteriaceae bacterium
AATCCTCCTGCAAGCCAGATCGGGGCGACGATGGAGGCGCTGGCATCCACGATTGCCGCGCGCAGGGACGCGGGAGAGGAAAGCTATACGTATCGCCTGCTAAACGGTAATATCGACACCGTGTTGAAAAAGGTGATGGAAGAAGCGGGCGAAGTGGCGCTTGCCGCGAAGGACGGTGAGCCCGACCACCTTCGCTATGAGGCTGCCGATGTGGTGTACCACCTGCTGGTAGTGCTCGAGCGCTTCGGAATCGGCGTAGATGAATTCGCGGCGGAGCTGAACATGCGCATGTGCGCCGAGGAGCGTCCCGAGGGCGCCATCCGCCTGCATGGCGAATTCGTGAAAAGGGGGAAGTAATGGCAAAGCTGTTCGGTACCGATGGTGCCCGTGGTGTGGCGAACAAGGAACTGACCTGCGATATCGCATTCAAGCTGGGTCAGGCTGCCGTTCGCTTCCTGGGCAAGACCATCGTGGTGGGCAAGGACACGCGCCTTTCCGGCGACATGCTGGAATCCGCTCTGAACGCAGGCATCATGTCCGCAGGCGGCAATGTGCTGCAGTTGGGCGTCATCCCCACGCCCGCCGTGGCATTGCTGACCCGCCAGCTCGTTGCCGACGGCGGCGTCGTCATCAGCGCGTCGCATAACCCCCCGGAGTACAACGGGATCAAATTCTTCGACAGGGAGGGCTACAAGCTCCCCGTCGATTTGGAACGTCGCATCGAGGCCTTCGTGGGCGATGGCGGCATCCCCGCCGACGAGCTTCCCGGCGGTGACGCGGTGGGAACCGTCATGCCCGTCGACGATGCAGTAGAGATTTATATCGAGCATGCGGTCGACAGCGTGCGCAGCCAGGGCATCGATTTCTCTTCTTGGCGTATCGCACTGGATGTGGCCCATGGTGCCGCAGCCGTTGCGAGCGCCGAGGCGCTGCGTCGTCTGGGTGCCGAGGTCGTGGTGATCAACGAGGATTATTGCGGCACCGACATCAACGTGAAGTGCGGTTCCACCTACCTGGAGCCCCTGCGCCAGCTGGTGTGCAAGACCCGCGCCCATGTGGGCATCGCCCATGACGGCGATGCGGACCGCGTGCTGTTCGTGGATGCCCATGGCAACGACATCGACGGCGACATGGTAGAGGCGGCATGCGCGATCGACCTGAAGAAGCGCGGGCTTCTGCGCGGCGACACCGTGGTTTCCACCGTCATGTGCAACCTGGGCTTCGTGCACGCCATGCGCGAAGCGGGCATCGAGGTCGAGCAGACCGCGGTAGGCGATCGCCACGTGCTCGAACGCATGCGTGAGGGCGGCTATGTGCTGGGCGGCGAGCAGAGCGGCCACACCATCTTCCTGGACTACAATACCACGGGCGACGGCCTTGTCACCGCATGCCAGTTCCTCGCTGCGATTACCCGCGGCGACTCCACCGCCCAGACCGCGGCGGCGGCGATGATGCGCTTCCCGCAGGAGCTCATCAACGTGCGCGTGACCGACAAGGATGCGGTTGCGGGAAACGTCGCTATCCACAAGGCTATCGTGGCAGCCGAAGAGGAAATGGGCGAAAGCGGCCGCGTGCTGGTGCGCGCGAGCGGCACCGAGCCTTTGATCCGCGTCATGGTGGAAGCGGCTTCTGCGGAAGAGGCGAAGCGCCATGCGACCGCCATTGCCGATGTGGTAACCGAGGAATTGGGCGCTTAAGCCCGCACGGAAGCGGTCCTTTACCCCAAAAGAAGCACCGTCTTTCCCGGCAATCAAGCGAAACGCTCTTCGACGCCGTCCGTATCGGGCGGCGTCTTTCCGTTTACGGCAAAAGCTGATCGAGCGAAACATATTATTCTCGAATGAGAATAATGAACCTTTATACTCAGATGAGAATAAACTGGACCAGGTATTCCGGTCTCCCGGAGCCGTGAACAGGAAAGGAAGGTAATGAAGAAGCACGCTAGAAGGATCTTCGCCGCCGCATGCGGTCTTGCACTCGCATGCGCGTGCATGTTCGGTTGCAGCGGCAATTCCGACGAGGCATCCCAGGAATCTTCGGACGCGCAGGGTGGCGAAAGCGTCCAGCTGCAGATCTTCGCGGCCAATTCGCTGTCGAAGGCGATGGAGGAAGCCCAGGCGGCCTACACCGAGGCCAATCCCGGCATCACCTTCGCCGACACCCAGTACAAGAGCTCGGGCGAGCTGAACGAGATGCTTGCGGCCGGTTCCGAGGCGGACATCCTGATTTCCGCATCCAAGGGCAAGATGGATGATGCGGAAACCGAAGGCTATGTCGACCCTGCAAACAGGTTCAACCTGTTCGTGAACGACCTGGTCATGGTTACCGCCGAGGGCAATGATGCAATCGACGGGCTGACCCTGGAAGATATCGCAAGCGGCGAATACACCGTGTGCGTGGGCGATGACTCCGTGCCTGCGGGCAACTACGCGAACCAGTCCCTGAGCACCGTCGGCTGCTTCACCGACCCCAACGGCGCAACCGGCTCCGATAGCGACGGCAAGGCCAATGGCACCGACGCTTATGCCGGCACCCCCCTCGAAGGCAAGGTCGTAACCGACTCCTCCGTCGGCAACGTCTGCAGCCATGCCGAAAGCGGCGATGTGGATGTGGCCTTCGTGTACACTTCCGATGTGTACCGTTTCGGCGGAGTCAAGGTAGTAGGGGTTGTCCCTGTCGACACCCATAAGAACATCGTGTACCCCGCAAGCGTGACCAGCACGACTGCGAACGCCCAGGCGGCCCAGGACTTCCTGGCTTGGTGCGCGGAAGATCCCGCAGCTGCCCAGATCTGGGAGAAGTGGGGCTTCGAGCTCGCAGCGGAATAAGCGGGCCTCGATAATCAAGGAAGCGGAGGGGCGGCGGCATCGTCGCCCCTTTTCATGGAAAGGCGGTATCGAGAGGTGGTTCTGGCAATCAAGCGTCCAGCGGCGGCGGTCTTAGCAGCCCTGCTCTGGCTTCTCGCCCTCGTCCTTCTCCCGGCCGCCTACGCGCAGGAGCCCGGCTCCGGGACGCAGGGCGAAGGGGAGCTTATGGTCTCGGCGGAAGGGGATGCTGCCTATGAGCAGGGCGCGTCCTTCGCGCTTGAGGGTTTCAGCCGTGCGCAGGTGGGCTCGAGCGCGCCCGTTGACGGGCGATCCTATGGCTATCACTTCCTTGCGGGGGCCGATCCATCCCGGATATCCCTTATCGCAACCGAGGGCCTGGTGGTGGTGCATGTCCCCGAAGATACGGCGGCTGGGTTCGGCATAGATGTGGAAGACCCCTGCGATACCGCCGCCCTGCGCGCATGCCTCGATGCGCTCGACCAGGCTAACGCCAATGGCGGTGCGTTGATCGGGCCGGATGACGCATGGGAGTTCACGTCCGAGGACTCGTTCGAAAGAGACGGCGCGGTCTTCTCCTTCGGGCGCGAGCTGAAGGAGGGCTTCTTCTACGATACCGTCGAGGGTGCCGACGGGAGCGATATCACCGATCCCGCCAATCCCGCCTACGTTGACATCAGCCATGCCTGCTTTGCGAGTGCAGCCGATCCGGCGCAGGCGACGATTGCCGAAGAGCCGTCCCTGTTGGAAAAATGCCTGTCCTTCCTCGGGACGGTGAACCTTTCCCCTCTGTGGGTGACCCTGAAGACCTCGCTTGCCGCCATCGTCATCGTGTTCGTGCTGGGCTTGCTTGCGGCATGGTGGTCGCTGCGCTGCCCTCCGCGCGTGCGCGATGTCGCCGATGCCATCTTCACCATCCCCATGGTGCTGCCTCCCACGGTGTGCGGCTTTCTGCTGCTCCTGCTTTTGGGGAAGAACACGCCTGTAGGGAGCTGGTTCATCGAAGTGGGCTTCCCGCTCGTGTTCAGCTGGGTTTCCACGGTCATCGCCGCCGTGGTGGTTTCCTTCCCGCTCATGTACCGCAGCGCCCGCGGCGCCTTCGAAAGCCTCGACCCCAACATGCTGGATGCGGCGCGCACCCTGGGCTGGAGCGACGCGCGTATCTTCTTCAGGCTGATGCTGCCGCTTTCGTGGAGCAGCATCGCGGCGGGGACTGTGCTAGCCTTTGCCCGCGCATTGGGCGAGTTTGGGGCGACTCTGTTCCTTGCGGGAAACTACCTGGGGATCACCAGGACCATCCCCATCGCCATCTACTTCGAGTGGATGAACGGCAACACCGGGGTGGCGCTGTTCTGGACTGCCGTGATTTTGGTCTTCAGCTTCGCGGTCATCCTGTTCATCAACCTGTGGGGCCGTCGTGCGACGGGTTATAGGAAGGGGGCGAGCGGACGATGAGCCTTCAGGTGAAGATCAAGAAGGATTTCGGGTCCTTTTCCCTGGACGTCGATTTCGAGGCGGGGGACGGCACCTTCGGCCTTTTGGGAGCATCGGGTTGCGGGAAGAGCCTGATCATGCGCTGCATCGCCGGCGTGGAGACGCCCGACGAGGGGCGCATCGTGGTCAACGGCGCCGTTTTCTTCGATTCGGAAGAAGGGGTGGACCTGACGCCGCAGCAGCGCAAGACCGCCCTGCTGTTCCAGAACTACATGCTCTTCCCCAATCTGACGGTGGAGCAGAATGTGGCAGCGGGCATCGACGCCAAGGCGGATCGCGCCGAACGTGCCCGTATCGTGGATGGCGAGCTTGCCCGGTTCGACCTGGGGCATTTCAGGAAGCGCTATCCCTCGCAGCTTTCCGGGGGCCAGCAGCAGCGCGTGGCGCTTGCCCGCATGCTCGCGGCGCGCCCGCAGATCCTCATGCTCGACGAGCCCTTTTCCGCACTCGATTCGCACTTGAAGGGCTTGCTCGAGCAGAACCTGGCGGGTCTGTTCGACGATTTTTCCGGCACGGTGCTGTATGTGAGCCACGATATCGACGAGGCGCTGCGCTTCTGCGACAGCATCGCCGTGGTCGACAATGGGCGCATCCGGCAGATCGGAGCAGGGCGCGAGATCGTGGACCGTCCGACCAGCCTTGCCGCGCTCAAGCTCTCGGGTTGCAAAAACGTCACCGAGGCCGAGCGTGTAGGGGAAACCCGCATCCGCTGCCCCCGTTGGGGTGTGGAGCTTGCCTGCGCGACGCAGGTTCCCGAAGGTGTCCGCTATGCGGGCATCAGGGCCTTCCGCATCGAACAGGCCGAATGTCCCGGCGAGAACGTCTTTCCCATGCGCGTCGAGCGGGCGAGCGATTCGCGTTTCGAGCGCACCGTGCTGCTTTCGTTCGCAAACCGCGACTGCGGAAGGGAAGATGGCGCGAAGGGTTCTATGCATCTGCTCCACCAGAGCCTGATCTGGCGCATCGACCTGATGCAGGAAAGGGCCTTTCCCCTGCCGCAAGCCGGTGACGAGGTGCTGGTGCGTTTGCGACCCGATAGAATCTATCTCACGTGCGAATAATCATCGGGCTACAGCTTGGAGGCGAGGAAAGGAGAAGGGCATGAGGGACGGACACGGCCGCAGGATCGACTATATGCGCATCTCGCTGACCGACCGCTGCAACCTGCGCTGCATCTACTGCATGCCGGCAGAGGGCATCGTCCAGGTCCCGCACGACCGGATCCTGCGCCTTTCCGAAATCGAGCGCCTGGTGCGCATCGCCGCCCAGATGGGGGTGGAGCGCATCCGCCTGACTGGGGGCGAGCCCTTGGTTCGTCGCGGCGTTGTCGACCTGGTTGCGGCCATCGCGTCCACTCCGGGGATCAAGGATGTGTCCCTGACCACGAACGGCATCCTGCTCCCGCGCTATGCCGCCGACTTGAAGCAGGCGGGGCTGCGGCGCGTGAACATCTCGCTCGACACGCTCGATGCGGCGCAGTACCGCCAGGTCACGCGCGGGGGCGACATCACATCCGCGCTGGCGGGAATCGAGTCGTCGTTGGAAGCGGGATTCTCCCCCGTGAAGGTCAATGCGGTTGCCGTGCGCAGCCTGGACCAGGATTTCTGGGCCTTCGCGCGGCTTTCGGTCGAACGGCCCCTGCATGTGCGCTTCATCGAATACATGCCGGTGGGGGATTCGTCCGGCGTCTGCGGTTGCGGCTGGGGCCCCGAAGAGGTGGTGAGCTGCGAGGAGATCAGGGACCGTATCAATCGCCGCGCCCTCGCCGAGGGTGTGGAGGGGCTGCTTCCCGCAGGGGGCGGGCCCGAAGGCGCGGGTCCCGCACGTTACTATGAATTCCCTGGGGCGCAGGGTACCGTGGGCTTCATTTCCCCGCTTTCGCGCCACTTCTGCGGCGAGTGCAACCGCATCCGCGTAACCTCCATGGGAAAGATCCGCCCCTGCCTGTTCTCCGATGAGGAAATAGACGTGCGCGAGGCGCTGCGCTGCGGCAGCGACGATGCGGTGCGCGAGGTGCTGGCGCGCGCCATGCGCATGAAGCCCGGAGAGCATGGGAATCCGAATAGCGCCCATGCGACCAGCACCAACATGAACCAGATAGGCGGTTAGGCGCGCTTTCCCTTCGGCGGCGCGAAAGCCGGAGCGCGCGCCGAAAGGGGGCGATGCGGGCATCGCCGGAGAACGCGGCTTCGGTGCGTCCGTCTTCGAAGGGAAGGTGGAATCGGGTCGGCCCGGGCGCCCCGAAAGGCACCTGCAAGGCGAGAAAAGCGAGGAGGGGTTATGGAAAAGCTCACCCATATCGATGAAAAGGGCCAGGTCCGCATGGTGGACGTGGGGCAGAAGGACGACACGAAGCGCATCGCCGTGGCGGAGGGCTTCATCTCCATGAACCCGGAAACCCTGGCCGCCATCGTGGATGGCACTGCACCGAAAGGCGACGTGCTCGCCTGCGCCAGGGTGGCGGGCGTGATGGCTGCCAAGCAGACTTCCTCGCTCATCCCCATGTGCCATCCGCTGCTCATCACCAAGGCCCAGGTGGAATGCGAGCCCGTGCACGCGGGCGAGCGCGAAGACGGCCTGGTGGGAATCCGCGTGCAGGCCACCTGCGGCGTGACCGGCAAGACGGGCATCGAGATGGAGGCGCTCACGGCGGCGAGCGTGGCATGCCTGACCATCTACGACATGTGCAAGGCCATGGACCGCGGGATGCAGATCGGCGAGATCCGCCTGCTTCGCAAGGAAGGCGGAAAATCCGGCATTTGGGTGCGCTAGAACAGCGTGGGATAGTCTTTTCCAAGCGAATGCCTACTTGTTGTGTGATAAAATCAGCAAGTTGCGGTCGGCTGCAGCCGGCTACTACCACAGATACATCAAGACCAGTTCGACGAAAGAAGCAATATGTCAGGGCATTCTAAATGGGCAACTACCAAGCATCGTAAAGCTGCACAGGATGCGAAGCGCTCTGCGTTGTTCGGCAAGCTGTCTCGTAACATCACGGTGGCAGCCAAGGAGGGCGGCGACCCCAACCCCGAAAACAACGCATCCCTCGCTGCCGCAATCGAAAAGGCAAAGGCGAACTCCCTGCCTAAGGACAAGATCAAGACCGCTATCGACAAGGCATTCGGTGCCGGCAAGGACGCTGCCAACTACGAGAGCAAGGTCTACGAAGGCTATGGTCCCTGCGGCATCGCCATCTACTGCGAGGCTCTGACCGACAACGTCAACCGTACCGCAGCAGACGTCCGCTCCGCATTCTCCCATGCCGGCGGCAACCTGGGCACCAGCGGATCGGTTGCCTTCCAGTTCGAGCGCAAGGGCCAGATCCTGGTCGAGAAGATCATCAAGAGCGAGGACAAGAAGGTCGCCGACAAGGAAAACGCCGTCGACGAGGACGAGTTCATGATGGTCGTCGCCGAAGCCGGCGGCACCGACTACGAGGACGCAGAAGACGAATGGATCGTCTACACCGCTCCCACCGACCTGATGGCCGTTAAGAACGGCCTGGAAGAGCAGGGCGTGGAAACCAAGGGCGCAGAATTCGTCATGGTTCCCACCACCCCCACCGCTGTTTCCGTCAGCGACGCGAAGAAGGTCCTGCGCCTGGTCGACCGCCTGGAAGAGCTGGAAGACCTTCAGGCCGTCTATCACACCATGGACCTCACTGACGAGATCCTTGCTGCCCTGGAAGAGGAATAAACGGTTTCCTTCGTTTCCTACAGCTGATTGCCAAACGAGCCGCGAACCCCGCGGCTCGTTTTATCATGGGAGCCGGCTGAGAAAGTGCCCGGCAGATGAACAAGCGGGCGCGTGCAACCATTCATGGCGAAAGGAAACACCATGGGGCTTTTGGATGATCTGAGCGGCAAGCTCAACCGCGGAGCCGAAATCACCGCACGTACCGGTAAGAGCATCAAGCTGAAAGCGCAGCTTGCAGAGAAGAAGGCCCAGCGCAATGCGGCGTGCGCGCGTCTGGGCGAGACCGTTTTCGAAGAAAGCAGGAACGATTCCGCGCGTTTCGAGGATTTGAAGGACCTGATTGGCGCTATCGGGGAAATCGATGCTGCCATCGACGCTATCCAGTCCGACCTGGGAAAGATCGCCGAAGATGCTGCGGCAGCCGCCCGTTCCTACGTGACGGGTACTTGCCCCACCTGCGGATACCGTCCCAACCAGGGCGATGCCTATTGCAGCCGCTGCGGAAGCAAGATCCCCGAGCAGGGCGGCTTCGCCCAGGATGCCCCCTTCACGGCAAACGGCGCGCCTATCGATGTGGAGCCCGTCGAAGAGGAGCAGACGCAGCAGGAAGCTGCTGCGGAAAAGCCCGCATGGGCGCGCAATATCCCCACCGAATAGCCTTCGGCAAGGTCGCGCGGGGTTTCCGTGGGACACGGTGAGGGGGCGCCGCAAGTTGGGCGTACCCTGCAAGGAGAATCGATGAGAACGGAAGGCCGGTTCCGGGAAAGCCCGGGCCGGCCTTCTGGCGTCCTTGGGTTTCCCGCGGCTCGCACAGCCCGTATCCCGCCGCCCCTCGAAGGAAATAATATGAAATCCAAGCTTTAGCACTCTACTGTGATAGAGTATCGCAGGCGGGTGGATGCCCTTTCCGCTTACAGGCAAGACGAGCATGGAAACATTGCCAACATGCCTGGGAAAAAGTACTGTGTAATGTTGCGATAAAACGTCATGAATAGAGGAATATCCTATGGATTTTGTTACGCCTTCCGGCTTCAGGGACATCCTTCCCGATGAGGCATTGCGCCGCGAGCAGATCATCTCGCGCGTGCAGGCATGCCTGGCATCGCGCGGCTATGCCCCCATCGAAACCCCCACCCTGGAAAACATCGAAGTGCTCGATGCGGTGACCAGCCTCCCCGGCGTGCCCTTCCGCTTCTTCGATGCGTCGGGCGACCTTCTGGCATTGCGTCCCGACGTGACCATGCAGGTAGCGCGCATGTGCGCCACGCGCCTGCGCGGGGAAGAGGGCCCCTTCCGCTTCCGGTACGTTCAGCGCGTCTTCCGCGAAGCGGACGGAATGGCCACCTCCCGCGAGGTGACCCAGGTCGGCATCGAGAATATCGATGCCGCGGGCGCCGAATCCGACGCCGAGATATTGGCCCTGTTCGCGGAAAGCCTCCAGCTCTGCGGTCTCGATGACTTCATCATCGCCCTGGGCACGGCAAGCGTGCTGCGCACCGTGCTTGCGGCAGCGCCCGCGTCTGGCGATTGGAAGAACCAGGCCATGCGCGCATATCAGGAGGGTAATTTCGTGGAGCTTGCCAGGTTGGCCGCCCTGCCCGAAGCCCCCGCCGAGCATGCGCAGGTCCTGTGCCGGATGGCGCGCATCCGCGGCGGGCGCGAGGCGATCGACCAGGTCCGCGATCTGGTCGCACCCCTGGCTTGCGATTGCGGGCTCGACGAGCTTGAAACGGCATTCGGCCGCCTGACGGAGATGGGTTTGGAAGGCAAGCTGCTCGTGGACTTCAGCCTTTCCAGCACCTTCAGCTATTACACCGGCTTCATCTTCGAGGCCTATACCCCCGGCTTGGGAGAGCGCATCGGATCGGGCGGCCGCTACGACGCTATGATCGCCGCGTTCGACGGCAAGCCCCGTCCCTCTGCGGGCTTCGCGCTGTACCTGGAACAGGTCATGGCGGCGCTCGATATGCAGCCGAGGCGCGACGGGGACTGCCCGCTGCGCATCGCGGTTCCCAAGGGTTCCCTGAATGCAGGCACTATCGAAGCGCTGTCCCGCGCCGGCCTTGATACCGCGGGCCTGGAAAACCCCGGACGCCAGCTGATCATCTCCAACCCCGGCGTCGACTACATCATCGTGCGTCCTACCGATGCGCCCGTCTTCGTATCCCTGGGTGCCGCCGATTGCGGTATCTGCGGCAAGGATAGCCTGCTCGAAGCCCAGCCGAACGTGATCGAGCTGGTCGACCTGCAGTTCGGCGGCTGCCGTTTCGTAGTGGCGGAGCCTGCGGGTGCCACCCCTGCCGTGGAAGAGCGCTATCGCAAGCTGGGCTCTATCCGCGTGGCTACCAAGTACCCGCGCATCACCCGTTCCTACTATGACCGCGTGGGCATGCAGGTGGAGATTGTGAAGCTTCACGGCAACATCGAGCTCGCACCGCTCACCGGCATGGCGGAACGCATCATCGACATCACCGCGACGGGCACCACCCTGCGCGAGAACAACCTTTCGGTGGTGGATGAGGTATTGGATTCCACCGCACGTTTCTTTGCCAACCCTTGCGCATTCCGCACGGACGAGCGCGTCATCGCGCTTGCGGCTGCGCTGCAAGACCAAGTAGAGGAGCAGTAACATGCGTCGAGTAGAACTGAAGCAGGGAGAGCGCTTCAATGAAGGCCACCTCAAGCGCACCGGTGCCTTCAATGCCAAGGCCCTGAAGGCCGCAACCGATATCGTTGAGGACGTGCGTGCCCGTGGCGACGAGGCAGTGCGCGAGTATACCGAGCGCTTCGACGGCGTGAAGCTGGAGAGCTTCCGCGTCAGCCAGGAGGCTATCGATGCCGCACTGGAAAAGGTGAGCCCCGAGCTTTCCCAGGCACTGCAGCATGCTGCCGCGCAGATCCGCGACTTCCATCAGCGCCAGCTGCGCCAGAGCTGGATGGATGTGCGCGAAAACGGCGCCATCGTGGGCACCAAGTACGAGCCGATCGAGGCTGTGGGCATCTACGTTCCCGGCGGCCGTGCCCTGTATCCCTCTTCGGTGCTCATGAACGCGCTGCCTGCATCCGTTGCCGGCGTGAAGCGCATCGCCTGCGTGACCCCGCCCACCAAGGACGGCTCCCTGGACCCCGCTGTCATCGAGGCATGCCGTATTTCCGGCGTGAACGAGATCTATTCCATCGGCGGCGCCCAGGCGGTTGCCGCGCTTGCATACGGCACCGAGACCATCCCTGCCGTCTCCAAGATCACCGGCCCGGGCAACGCCTTCGTGGCGGCTGCCAAGAAGATCGTTTCCGGCGACGTGGGCATCGACATGATCGCGGGCCCCTCCGAGGTTTGCGTCGTCGCCGACGAGCAGGCCGATCCCTCCATGGTGGCCATCGATTTGATGGCCCAGGCAGAGCACGATCCTTTGGCAAGCTGCTATCTGGTGGTCTTCAGCAACGAGTATGCCGACAAGGTGCTCGCTGCCATCGACGGGCATCTGAAGCGCTCCACCCGTGCGGAGATCACTTCCGCCTCCTTGGACGACCAGGGCCTGATCGTGGTCTGCCCCGACATGGAAACCGCCTTGGGTGCTGTGAACGTGATCGCTCCCGAGCACTTGGAGATGCACGTCCAGAACGCCATGGACCAGCTGGGCGGCATCAAGAATGCCGGCGCCATCTTCCTGGGCGACTGGACTGCCGAGGCCGTGGGCGACTACGTGGCGGGTCCCAACCACACCCTGCCCACCGGCGGCACCGCGAAGTTCTCCAGCCCCCTTTCCACCGACGATTTCGTGAAGAAGTCGAGCATCATCCAGTACACCCCCGCAGCATTGCTGCAGGACGGCGAGGCCATCGTGCGCATCGCCGACCGTGAGGGCCTGTGGGCACACGCCCAGAGCGTGCGCCTGCGCCTGCGCGAGTTGGGATGCGTCATGCCGGAGAACACCGATGAATAAGGTGCGCGCTTCGAATCCGCTGCTGGACGGGCTTATCCCGTACGACCCCAAGTACATTCCCGCCCGCGTGATGCTTTCGGCGAACGAGAATCCGCAGAGCATCCCCGAGCCGGTGCTGAAGGCCGTGCTGGATCGCTTGTCCGGCTTGGATTTCAACCGCTATCCCGATCCCTTGGCCAATGACCTGCGCGATGCGATCGCCCAGGTGGAGGGACTGGATCGCAATAACGTGCTCATGGGTAACGGCGGCGACGAGCTCCTGTTCGACCTGGCGCTTGCCTGGGGCGGTGCCGGGCGCAAGATGCTCAATATCCCGCCCACCTTCTCCGTGTACAAGGCCAACGCCTATCTGACCGGCACGGACGTGGTGGATGTGCCCCGCAGGGATGACTACTCCATCGACGAGCAGGCCGTTATCGACCGCCTTTCCGCGGGCGATATCGACTTCGCCATCATCACCAGCCCCAACAACCCCACGGGAACGGTGGCAAGCCGCGACTTTTTGATCCGAGTTCTGGAATGCACCGATGCGCTGATCATGGTGGACGAGGCGTATTGCGAGTTCTCCCGCCAGACCATCGCGCCTCTGGTGCACGAGCATAAGAACCTGCTCGTGCTGCGTACCTTCTCCAAGGCTTATTCGCTCGCGGGTGCCAGGATGGGCTATATCCTGGCTGATCCGGAAGTGATCACCGAATTCGTGAAGGTACGCCAGCCCTACTCCGTCGACGCGGTATCCCAGGCCATCGCACTCGAGGTCGTGCGCAATCGCGACCTGTTCCAGGACCGCATCGACCGCATCATCGAGCAGCGGGGCGTGCTGGCCGAAGGCCTTGCGGCCATCGAAGGCGTACGCGTGTATCCTTCGGACGCCAACTATCTGCTGGTGCGTTTGGAAGGCATCGACGCCGGCGAGGTATGGCAGCAGCTGCTCGACCGCGGATACCTGGTGCGCGATTTCAGCCGCTCTGCCGGCTTGGAGAACTGCCTGCGCATCACCGTGGGCCTTCCCGAAGAAAACGAGGGTCTCATTCGCGCCTTGGCGCAGATCCTGAAAGGATAAGCACATGGAAAACCCCCGTGAAGCGCGTATCGCCCAGGTGGTGCGTACCACGAAGGAAACCGATATCGACCTGACCATCAACCTGGATGGCACGGGCGAGGCCGACATCTCCACCGGCGTGCCCTTCTTCGATCACATGCTCGACGCCTTCGCGCGCCATGGCCTGTTCGATCTGACCGTGAAGGCGCAAGGCGACATCGAAGTGAGCGCGCACCACACCGTGGAGGACGTGGGAATCGTCTTGGGCCAGGCAGTCGCGAAGGCCTTGGGCGACAAGCGCGGCATCGTGCGCTTCGGCACCTCCTTCGTTCCCATGGACGAATCGCTCATCCAGGCATCCCTGGACATCTCCGGTCGCGGCCAGCTGCATTTCGCGATCGACGTGCCCATGGAAATGCTCGGGATCTTCAATTCCTCGCTCGCGAAGGAGTTCTTCATCGCCTTCGCCCAGAATGCGGGCATCACCCTGCATCTGATCGAGGCTGCGGGCGAGAATACCCATCACATCATTGAAGCCGCATTCAAGGCATGCGGGCGCGCGCTGTGCGACGCCACGCGTATCAACCCCCGCGTTGCCGATGCGCTTCCTTCGACGAAAGGCATGCTGTAGCTTATGATCGCTGTCGTTGATTACTGCAAGGGCAACCTGAAAAGCGTCCAGCGCGGTTTGAAATACGTGGGCGGCGATGCCGTCATCACCGACGATCCCGACCAGATCGCACGTGCGCAGGCAATCGTGCTGCCCGGCGTGGGCGCGTTCGCCGATGCTTCCCGCTCCATGGTTCGGTCCGGGCAGATGGATGCCGTGCGCGAGGCAATCCGCCGCGGCGTCCCGTTCTTGGGCATCTGCCTGGGTTTGCACCTGATGTTCGAAGAGGGCACCGAAGATGCCGGCGAAGACGGGAATCCCCGCGGCTTGGGTATCGTGCCCGGCGTGGTGGACCGTATGCCCCGCGTCGATAGCGAGGGCGTGCAGTACAAGGTGCCGCATGTGGGCTGGAACACCATCGACATTCTGCCCGGCACCGAATCCCCCCTGCTCGAGGGCATCCCCTCGGGCGAGTACTTCTACTTCACCCACAGCTTCATCGCGCCGGAAAATCCCTGCACGCTGGCAACCACCACGCATTCGGTGAGCTTCCCCTGCGCGGTGAGCTGGAATGAGACGGCGTTCGGCGTCCAATTCCATCCGGAAAAGAGCTCCGATGCCGGAATGACCCTGTTGGAAAACTATCTGCGCGTGGTCAAGGCCGCAGGTTAAGCAGAGAAAGGCGATTCGAATGGACTTGCTTCCTGCAATCGACATCCTGGACGGCCGTGCCGTCCGCCTGGCGAAGGGCGACTACGCGAAGGTGACCGTATACAACGAAGATCCCGTGGCCCAGGCCCAGGCCTTCGAGGAAATGGGTGCCACCTGGATCCATGTGGTGGACTTGAACGGCGCCAAGTCGGGTGTGCCCGAAAACATCGAGATTATCGAGCGCATCATGCGCAAGACCCTGCTCAAGGTGGAAAACGGCGGCGGTATCCGCTCCATGGAAACCCTGCAGCGCCTCTATGACGCAGGTGTTGCCCGCGTGGTCCTGGGCACCAGCCTGATCACGGACAAGGACTTCGCCATCGAGGCGGTTAGCCGCTTCGGGGATATGCTGACCGCGGGCATCGATGCGCGCGGCGGCGAGGTGGCCATCGACGGCTGGCGCGAGGGTGCCGGCGTTCCCGCCGAGGAATTGGTGGCGGAAGTGGCCGATCTTGGCTTCAAGCATCTGGTGTACACCGATATCTCCCGCGATGGCATGCAGACCGGCATCGACGAGCAGGCCTACGTGCGCATGGCGCAGGTCTTCCGCAATCCCGTTATCGCAAGCGGTGGCGTGACTAACATGGACGACCTTCGCCGTCTGGGAGCGGTTGCCGGTTCCATCGAGGGCGTTATCACCGGCCGCGCCGTGTACGAGCACACCCTCGACGTTCCCGAAGCACTGGATTTCTGCCACAAGGCAACCGTTGCGCATCTTGCCGCCGTTGCCCAGGCGAATCCTTGCGGACTGTAGCCCTGCGTAACCCGGTTTGGAGAAG
>SFII01000142.1 GCA_004555335.1 Coriobacteriaceae bacterium
GATGGAGAGGATTTCGCCGACCAGAGGGAAATCACTCCCCACGAGTTCTACGAGCGCCTGAAGACCGTCAATGGCCTTCCCCATTCTTCCCAGCCCACTCCCATGGACTTCATCGAGGAGTACGCCAAGCTGTTCGACCAGGGCTTCGACCAGATCATCTCCATCCACATCGCCGCCCCCTTGTCCGGCACGGTGGAATCCGCCCGTCTGGCGGCAGGCGAATTCGACAAGCCCGTCGCCGTCATCGACAGCCTGGGGGCCGTTGCCCAGACCGGTTTGCTGGCGATCCGCGCAGCCCAGCTGCGCGATGCGGGCGTCGCCTTCGAAGATGCCGTCGAAAGCCTGCGCGAGGCAGCCTCTTCGATGACTTTCATGCTCGCCTGCGATACGCTTGACGCATTGGTTGCCGGCGGAAGGCTTTCCGCCGAGGACGCGAAGGCCGCGGGTGCGCTGAACATCAAGCCCATCCTCGCCTTCAACGAGATCGGCGTGTTGAAGCCCGCTGGCAAGGTGCGCGGTATGAAGGGCGTGCTCAAGCATTATGCGCAGGCGATTGCCGACGTGACCGCGGAGCATGGCAAGCAGTTGGTCAGGTTCTGCCATGCGGACAACGAGGCTGCCATCAACGATCTCAAGGCGCTTCTGCAGCAGGCGGGCGTCGACTACGTCGACGAAGGCTGTGCTCTGACCGGCGCCGTCATCACCACCCACACCGGCATGGGATCCGTTGGTTTTTCCTGCATGACCGCGTAGGGGTGCAGGGAATAACCACGCGGCGGATCGCCGCATCGAGCGAGAGGGCGGTTGATTCGCTATGACCGAAGAGAAGCTGAACCTGGAAGCTGCGAGGATCGGGGAAGAAGATCCCTGCCTGCCCGAAGGTACCGGAAACGCGGTTTCCGAAGCCGATAGGGGCAAGGCGGACGACTTGACCCAGGACGAATACCGCTTCTTGGATTCCATCATGACGAAGACCTTCAACTCCGTCATGAGCATCGAGGAACGCGTGCTCGAAAGCAGGCTCACCGCAGGACTCACTATCGCGGAAGTCCATACGATCGTGGCGATCGGGCTGCATGGGATGAGCCCCATGAAGACGGTGGCGGCGCGCCTGGGGGTTTCGGTCCCTACTCTGACCAGTGCCGTGAACCGTCTGGTCAAGAAAGGCCACGTCGAGCGCGTCCGCGACGATGCCGACCGCAGGCTGGTGCTCTTGCGCCTCACCAATAGCGGCAGGAAGGCGTGCCGCGCCCACGACCTGTTCCATAAGAGGATGGTCGTCAGCGCGGTGGAGGGCCTGAGCAGAAACGAGGTCGATGTGCTGGTGAAGGCATTGACCCAGGTGAAGGCCTTTTTCGAAAGCGAAGCGGAGAAGGCGGCGCAGTAGCGCTGCCTTCCTGGAAGGGACCGGTATGGATGCATGCCGGTCGGGAATAGAACCGCCTGCGGGCGGAATGCGAAAGGAGCCGAACATGGCAACTCTGGACACCATCAAGAACATCCTGAACGAAAGCCTGGACATCACCGATGTCACCGAGGAAAGCACCTTCGAGTCCATGGGCATCGATTCTCTGGACATGGCAGAGCTGATCAGCACCGTGGAAGACGAGCTGGACATCGAATTCGGCGAACCCCAGAACCTGGAAACCGTGGGCCAGCTGGTCGCCTACATCGATTCCCTGTAAGACGGAACGAAACGATGCGGGCGCTTGAAGGCGCCCGTTCTTATTAAGGGCGGGGTTTCCGCCCCCTGGGGCAAAGCGCGTTCTTTCGCCCCAACGAGGAAACATCAATTCGCCGGCAATCGGCTGCGGCGGGCATAAGGCCCCTGCAGCCTGCCGGCGGGCGCATGGCGGGAAGGCCTGTGCGAAGAATCGGAGGATCAGCAATGGAAACACGAGTAACCCGTCTTCTGGGAATAGAGAAGCCCGTTCTGCAGGGCGGCATGGCCTGGGTTTCCGAAGGCAGGCTCGCCGCAGCGGTCAGCAATGCGGGAGGCCTGGGAATCATCGCATGCGGTGCGGCGGAGCCCGAATGGGTGGAAGAGCAGGTGAAGCTGGCGCGGAGCCTGACGGATAAGCCCATCGGCTGCAATGTGATGATGATGAGCCCCTACGTCGCGCAGATCGCCCCCATGCTGGCGGAGTTGAAGGTGGATGTCATCACCACCGGCGCGGGCAGCCCTTCCGACTACATTCCCATCTGGAAGGAAGCCGGCTGCAAGGTGGTGCCCGTGATCCCTTCCGCGGCGCTTGCCAAGCGCATGGAGCGCATCGGCGCCGACGCAGTGGTTGCGGAAGGATGCGAATCCGGCGGCCATATCGGCGAGCTCACCACCATGGCGCTGATTCCCGCCGTGTGCGAGGCGGTATCCATCCCCGTCATCGCAGCGGGCGGAATCGCCGACGGACGCGGTCTTCTGGCCGCCTTCGCCCTGGGTGCCGAAGGCGTGCAGATGGGCACCCGTTTCCTGGCTTCCGAAGAATGCCGCGTCGCCCAGGCCTACAAGGACAAGGTCGTCGCCGCGAAGGACAGCGACACCATCGTCACCGGCCGTGCCGGCGGCCATCCGGTGCGCCAGCTGAAGAACGCCTTCGCCCGCAAGGTGAAGGCGGCGGAGAGCGAATCGGGTGCGGCTGAGGAACTGGTGCTGGCGGGCTCGCTGCGCCGCGCCGTGGAAGGCGACGTGACCGGGGGATCCATGATGGCGGGCCAGATTGCCTGCCTGGTGAAGGAGCAGAAGACCTGCAAGCAGATCATCGACGACCTGTTCGAGCAGGTGGAAGCCTGGTCGGGCTTGAGCCTGCAGCAGATGGCCGACCGCAATGCCAGCCGTTCCTGGTTCTGCGGGGAAGGCGGGGAATAGCGATGACGGTTTGGATGCTTCCCGGTCAGGGCGCGCAGAAGCCGGGAATGGGCGCCGATCTGCTGGAGTTGCCCCAGGTCGCGCAGACCTTCGGCTTGGCATCGGATGTGCTGGGCGTGGACCTGGCGGATCTTTCCCGCAACGGTTCGGCGGAGGATGTGAGCAGGCCCTTCAATGCCCAGGCGCTGACCATGGCGGTCTCCGTGGGCACGGGCCGCTTCCTCCAAGCGAACGGCCTGGTTCCCAGTGCTGTGCTGGGCTTTTCCCTGGGCCAGATCGGGGCGCTTGCCCTGGCGGGCGTGCTTTCCGATGAGCAGGCCTTCCAGCTGTTGAGGGTCCGCGCCACTGCGATGGCCGCCGCATGTGAGCAGGTGCCCGGCGGCATGCTCGCCCTGCTGGGTGCAAACGCGCAGGATGCCGAAAATCTCTGTGCAGAGTGCGCGGAAGGCGAGGTCCTGCTTCCTGCGAACTACAACTGCCCGGGGCAGATCGTCGTTTCCGGGACCGAGCCCGCAATCGAACGTGCAGCTGCGCGTTGGAAGGAGCTGGGCAACAAGGCGAGCCGCCTGAACACCTCGGGCGCCTTCCATAGCCCGCTCATGGAACAGGCTGCCCAAGCCGTGGCGGAAGCCTGCGCCGACCTGGATTTCCGTGAACCCGAAGTGCCGCTCATCTGCAACACCGACGCCCGTCCCTTCCGCGCAAGCGAGGCGGCGGCAAGGCTTGCGGCGCAGGTGAAGAGCCCGGTGCGC
>SFII01000143.1 GCA_004555335.1 Coriobacteriaceae bacterium
GGACGTTTCCTTATCCAGGGTGTGGCGGTATACGCCGGAAAGCTTTTCGGGCAGGTTGACCTTCTGGACGCCGTAGTGATGGTAGATGCCCGCCATCGCGCCCCAGCAGATGTAGAGCGTGCTGTATACGTGGGTGTGGGCCCAGTTCATGATCTCGCACAGCTCGTCCCAGTAGTCCACGTCCTCGAATTCCAGAAGCTCGACGGGGGCGCCGGTGACGATCAGGCCGTCGTAACGCTCGTCGCGGATTTCCTCGAAAGTGCGGTAGAAGCTGTCCAGGTGCTCCTGGCTGGTGTTCACCGATTCATGGGTGCCGGCACGTAGCAGCGTGACCTCGATCTGCAGCGGGGTATTGGACATCTTGCGCAGGATCTGGGTCTCGGTGGCGATCTTCGTGGGCATGAGGTTGAGCAGCAGCACGCGCAAAGGACGGATGTCCTGCTGGAGCGCGCGCGTTTCCGTCATGGTGAAGATGTTCTCGCCTTCCAGGATCTCCTTGGCGGGAAGCTGGTTGGGAATCTTGATGGGCATAGTCTCTCCTTAGGCAAAGAAACGCCCGGACCGCCGTTTTCGGGAATCGGGTCCAGGCGCAGAGGTTCGATAGTCTAGTGGGAAGTCTATATGAAAATACGCGGCTCGGGTTATCTGCAATAACGATAACCCCTTATCGGTAAAAGCGTTTTCCTAAAATCCAGGGGCTGATTATCTGCGGGGGAGAGGGCGGTATACTTGCTCTTTGCGAAACGAAGCACAACGCAATCTACCGATATCCAAGCAACCGAAAGGCACATCCATGGAATTCAAGCAGGGAACCGTGTGCGTGCAGGGCGGTTACAGGCCCGCTAATGGCGAGCCCCGCCAGGTACCCATCGTGCAATCCACCACCTTCCGCTACGAGTCGAGCGCGGCAATGGGCAAGCTCTTCGACCTGGAAGCCGAAGGCTATTTCTACACCCGCCTGCAGAACCCCACTAACGATACCGTTGCGGCTAAGATCTGCGAGCTGGAAGGCGGCACCGCAGCCATGCTCACCTCGAGCGGCCAGGCTGCCAACTTCTACGCGGTATTCAACATCGCCAACTGCGGCGACCATGTGATCGCGAGCAGCTCCATCTATGGCGGCACCTTCAACCTGCTTTCCGTGACCATGGCGAAGATGGGCATCGAATTCACCTTCGTCGACCCCAAGTGCAGCGACGAGGAGCTGGAAGCGGCCTTCCGCCCCAACACCAAGGCGGTCTTCGGCGAAAGCATCGCAAATCCCGCGCTCACCGTATTCGATATCGAGCGCTTCGCCAACGCGGCCCATGCCCACGGCGTGCCCCTGATCGTGGATAACACCTTCCCCACGCCCGTGAACTGCCGTCCCTTCGAGTGGGGTGCCGACATCGTGACCCATTCCACCACCAAGTACATGGACGGCCACGGCACCGCGGTAGGCGGCGCGATCGTGGATTCCGGCAGGTTCGACTGGATGGCGCATGCGGACAAGTTCCCCGGGCTCACTACTCCCGACGACAGCTACCACGGCGTGGTGTATGCGGAGCGCTTCGGCAAGGAAGGCGCCTTCATCACCAAGGCGACCGCCCAGCTGATGCGCGACTTCGGCAGCATCCAGAGCCCTCAGAACGCGTTTTTGCTGCACATGGGCCTGGAGAGCCTGCATGTGCGCATGCAGCGCCACTGCGAGAACGGCCTGGCGGTTGCGCAGTTCCTGCAGCAGCATCCCAAGGTCGCCTGGGTGCGTTATCCCGGCCTTGAAGGCGATTCCGAATACGAGCTGGCCGCCAAGTACATGCCCAAGGGCACCTGCGGCGTGGTGAGCTTCGGTGTCGAGGGCGGCCGCGAGGCTGCGGAGGCCTTCATGGGTCGTCTGAAGATCGCCCAGATCGCCACCCATGTGGCAGACGCGCGCACCTGCTGCCTGCACCCGGCTTCCTCCACCCATCGCCAGATGACCGAGGCCGAGCTGGAAGCGGCGGGCGTTTCCGCCGACCTGGTGCGCCTGAGCTGCGGTTTGGAAGATGCCGAAGACCTGATCGCCGACATCGCGCAGGCGCTGGAGGGTTAGTTCCTTTCCAGACGGGTTTTTGCCCCGCAACCGATGGTATCCGACGCCCTGGGTCCGCGTGGATCCGGGGCGTTTTGCGCGAAATCTGCAAAAGATGTGAAATCGGGCGAAAACCGTGCCGGAGGGCGTTCCGTGCGTTGACGGGAAATCGCCTGATTTCGTATATTGGATAAGTTCGCTTTCAGAAGCCCCGTAAACGCAGACTGTAGACGGAGCGGCGGAAGGGTTGTCCAGGCCACGAAGCCGTGCTGGAGTAGGATCCCGGCACCGTAGCACCTGCACTTTTGAAAAACGACATTCTCGTCCGCTTCCGCGTAAGCGGAACGGATGGACATCGCAATGGAGGAAACATTGAAGACGTATTACGCCAAGCCCAACGAAGTTGAGCGCGAATGGGTCTTGATCGACGCTGAGGACATGGTCCTGGGTCGCGTCGCTACTGAGGCCGCACGCATCCTGAAGGGAAAGCACAAGCCCCAGTACACCCCGCATGTCGACACCGGCGACTTCGTCGTCATCATCAACGCCGACAAGATCCGCGTCACCGGTACCAAGGCTGGTAAGAAGACCTACTACCGCCACAGCGGTTTCCCCGGTGGTCTGAAGAGCGAGACGTTCAACGAAGCAATGGCCAAGCACCCCGAGCGCGTTATCGAACATGCCGTCAAGGGCATGCTCCCCAAGAACACCCTCGGCCGTGCAATGGGCATGAAGCTCAAGGTCTATGCAGGCCCCGAACATCCGCACATGGCTCAGCAGCCTCGTCAGATCAAGATTGGAGAATAACCCATGGCAGGTGAAGCAGTATACATCGGCACCGGCCGCAGGAAGAACGCTGTAGCTCGCGTTCGCTTGGTTCCGGGCACTGGCAAGGTTACCATCAATGGCAGGGACGCACTGGAGTACTTCGGCCGCGAGGCACTGCTCGAGTTCGCTCTGGCACCTTTCAAGGTTACCGACACTGAAGGTCACTTCGACGTAATCGCTCGCTGCAATGGTGGCGGCATCGGCGGTCAGTCCGGCGCTCTGCGTCACGGCATCTCCCGCGCCCTCCTGGAGGCCGGTGAGTATCGTGCAGAGCTGAAGAAGGCTGGCTTCCTCACCCGCGACCCTCGCGTTGTCGAACGCAAGAAGTACGGTCTGAAGAAGGCTCGTCGTCGTCCTCAGTTCAGCAAGCGCTAATCGAAATCCTTTTCGGTTCTATTGCATCGAAGACCCGCTCTTTCCGAGCGGGTCTTTTTTGTTGTGCCGGAATTCGTCGTGTATTGGTTCTCGTTGAATCCATTGCGTATTAGGGAGTAAGAACCCGTTTTGAGCAGGGTAAATATCGTTCTGTTTTCGGCATAATAAGCCGATATGCCTAGCAAAGGCATAGGTCGTCGAGTGAAAAACGATACTGAAGTATCACATGGGCTTATCGCGCTCATATTTTGCCTTCGCTTGTAGTAAAAAACACAAGGTTGGAGTCGGTCCTGCATAACGGCTCCTCGAAAATGGCGGGTCATGCGGGCTTTCTGTCATTGCGCCCGTCCGCC
>SFII01000021.1 GCA_004555335.1 Coriobacteriaceae bacterium
GATTCGAATCTGCGTTTCCAACTTGAGGGGCTGGCGTCCTTGGCCGCTAGACGATAGGGACGTATCAGGGTCGATATCGACCGCTGGAGCGATATCGGGTGTGGGTTGTTACAGCTGGGACAGAACCTCGTCTGCAGCTGCGATGAAGGAATCGATTTCCTCTTCCGTGTGGGCTGCAGAAACGAACAGGCATTCGTACTGGCTGGGCGCGATGATGAAACCGCGTTCGGTCATGCCCTCGAAGTACTTATCGAACATCTGGATATTGCTCTTGGATGCACTGTCCCAGTCGGTGACGGGGCCTTCGGTGAAGAATAGGGTCAGCACCGAACCGCTGCGATTGACGCAGCAGGGCAGGCTGTACTTGGCGATGATTCCGTTCAGGCCATCTTCCAGACGTGCGCCCAGAGCGTCGATCTTTTCGTACACGCCGCCCTTTTCCAGCTCGGTGAGCATGGCCAGGCCCGCTTCCATGGCAACGGGGTTGCCGGAAAGGGTGCCTGCCTGATAAACCTGTCCGGCGGGTGCCAGGCAGTCCATGATCTCTGCACGTCCGGCGAAGCATCCCACGGGGAAGCCTCCGCCGATGATCTTACCCAGGGTGGTGATGTCGGGCATCACGTTATAGAGCTGCTGGGCACCGCCCAGGGAGGCGCGGAATCCGTTGATGACCTCGTCGAAGATCAGCACTGCGCCGAATTCGTCGCACAGGTCGCGCAAGCCCTGCAAAAAGCCCTCGGCAGGGGGGACGCAGCCCATGTTGCCTGCAATGGGTTCTACGATAATGGCCGCGACATCTTCGGGATATGCCTCGAACAGAGCACGTACGCTTCCCAGGTCGTTATAGCGTGCGATCAGGGTATCGGCGACGGCGCCAGGGGTGATTCCGGGGTTGCCGGGAATACTTAGGGTTGCAACGCCGCTGCCTGCAGCTGCCAGCAGGGCGTCGGAATGGCCGTGATAATTGCCTTCGAACTTGATGAACTTGTCGCGATGGGTGTAGCCGCGTGCAAGGCGGATGGCGCTCATGGTTGCTTCAGTGCCGCTCGATACCATGCGGGCCTTTTCTGCACTCGGAATAAGGCGGCAGACGGTTTCTGCCAGCTTGGTTTCGGCAACGCAGGGGGCACCGAAGGAATAGCCCTTCTCCAGCTGCGCCCTCACGGCGCTTTCGACGGCTTCGGGGCGATGGCCCAAGATCATGGGACCCCAGCTGCTGATGAAGTCGATGTATTCGTTTCCGTCAACGTCCCAGATGCGGCTTCCTTTGGCATGGTCGTAAACGATGGGTTCAACGCTGACGTTGCCGAAGGCGCGAACGGGGGAGTTGACGCCGCCGGGAATGCACTGCTTGGCTTCGGCGAAGGCGTTATGGGAATTCACGTGTTCCATTGCAAGTCCTTTCGTATTAGCGTGCGCTCAGCCAGCGGGCTGCGTCTTTCGCGTGGTAGGTGATGATCATCTTGGCGCCTGCGCGCTTCATGCACAGCAGGGATTCCAAAACCACGCGCTCTTCGTCGATCCAACCGTTCTGAGCTGCGGCTTTGACCATAGCATACTCACCCGAAACGTTGTATGCCACAAGTGGGAATTCGAATTCGTCTGCAACGCGGCGCATGATGTCCAGATAGGCGAGTGCGGGCTTGACCATTACCATATCCGCACCCTCTTCGATGTCCAGTGCCACTTCGCGCAGCGCCTCGTTGGAGTTTGCGGGGTCCATCTGGTATGCCTTGCGGTCGCCGAAGGCCGGTGCGGAATCAGCTGCATCGCGGAAGGGTCCGTAGTATCCGGAAGCGTACTTTGCCGAATAGGCCATGATGGGCAGGTTGGTGAAGCCGTTGTCATCAAGTGCCTCGCGGATCGCGCCGATGCGTCCGTCCATCATATCGGAAGGGGCAACCATGTCGGCGCCCGCGCGGGCGTGGCTCAGGGCTTCTGCCGCGAGCAGCTCGAGCGTGGGATCGTTCAGCACGTAGCCGTTTTCATCCAGCTTGCCGCAGTGCCCGTGGCTGGTGTATTCGCACAGGCAGACGTCGGTGATGACGTACATTTCGGGGCAGCAGCGCTTGATTTCGCGAATCGCCTGCTGGACGATGCCGTTATCGTCGTAGGCTTCGCTTCCGCATTCGTCCTTGTGCTCGGGCAGGCCGAACAGGATGACCGCCTGGATGCCCAGGCTGCGCAGTTCTTCCATCTCCGCTTCCAGCATGTCGATGGAATACTGGAAGACATCGGGCATGGATGAAATGGCATCTTTGCAGCCGGTTCCGGGCTTCACGAACAGCGGGTAGATGAAATCCTTCGCGGAAAGGGTGGTTTCGCGGACGAATTCCCTGGTCACGGCATTTGCGCGCATCCTACGGGGACGGTATGTGGGGAAGTTCATTGCTGGCTCCTAACGCGTTATCGGTTCAGGCGGTCTTGCAGGATCGCATCGATCAGTCCGTCGATAGTGTATACCTGCGCTTCGGCTTTGGGCGCCAATCCGTTTTCCCGAAGCGTTGCGCTGGTAACGGGCCCGATCGAGTACAAGTCCATCTTCGAAAGCATCCCTTTCGCTGCGTCATCGGGGATCTGCAAGGCATCCGCCTGGTTTTCGAAAAGCCGGCAGAAGTTCCGCACGGTGGAAGAAGAGGTAAAGGTAATCGCGTTCACTTCTCCCGCGAGGATTCTACCAAGCGCTTGCAGGGTCTGCGCGGCGGTGGAGGGGATGGTTTCGTACAAGGGCACGGTTTCCACGGCAAGTCCCGCCTGGGTCAACAAATCGGGGATGGCATTGCGGGCTTCCTTCGCCCGTGCGAGCAGCACGCGTTCGCCGGGCGCGGCACCGGCTTCGAGCATTTCCCGCACGACGGCCTCGCCGCGGTATTCGCTGGGAACCAGGTCGGTTGCGATTCCGTGTTCGGCGATGCGGTCGGCGGTTGCCGAGCCGATCGCCGCCACCTTCACGCCGGCAAGTGCGCGCGCGTCCATGCCTAAGGCACCCAGGCGCTGGAAGAAGAAGTCCACGCCATTGGTGCTGGTGAGGATGAGCCAGCTGAAGGCGCCCTGCGCAAGGTTTGCGAGAGCCCGGTCGGCATCCGCGTAGGAATCGAGCGGCTCGATCTGGATGGTGGGGCATTCCAGCACGTCAGCGCCCAGATCTTTCAATCGTGCGACCATTCCGCTTGCCTGGGTGCGCGATCTGGTGACGGCAACGCTCATTCCCTTCAGGGGCAGCGGGGTGCTGGGTGCGATCGTGTCGCGCA
This sequence comes from Coriobacteriaceae bacterium, assembly GCA_004555335.1. GTDB lineage: Bacteria > Actinomycetota > Coriobacteriia > Coriobacteriales > Eggerthellaceae > W1P20-047. The sequence continues at coordinate 3,252 of SFII01000021.1, forward strand.
GACCCACCACATCTCCGACCACGATGATGGCCGGAGCCTGGAACTTGGCTTCGTAAGCCTTCTGCGCGATGTTTTGCAGGTTGCCGAAGAGCTCTTCCTGCTTGGGGGTGGTGCCCCAGCGGATCAGCGCGACCGGCGTTTGGGGGCTGCGCCCGGCAGCGATGAGCTTTTCGCAGATGGAAGGCAGGTTCTTGATGCCCATATAGAAGCAGAGCGTCTGGGCGCCATGCGCGATGCCCTTCCAGTCGATGTCGGATTCTGCTTTGGTGGGATCTTCGTTTCCCGTGATGAACGCGACGGAGGTGGAAACCCCCCGATGGGTGACGGGAATTCCGGCGCTTGCAGGTGCGGCGATGCCGCTCGTCACGCCCGGAACCACTTCCACATCGATTCCATGCTGCCTGAGGGCCTGGGCTTCTTCGCCTCCACGACCGAAGACGAAGGGGTCGCCGCCTTTCAGGCGCACGATCACACGTTCGCCCGATTCGGGGGAGTCGCTTTCTGCTAGGGCCTCGTCGATGAGGATGCGGTTGATCTGGTCCTGGGTGATGTGCTTGCTAAAGCCCTTCTTCCCCACGTAGATCAGCTTCGTTTCCGGGCGTGCGTGGGCGAGCAGGGTCTCGCTTGCCAAGTAGTCGTAGATGATGACATCTGCCCGCTTGATGCATTCCAGGCCCTTGATGGTGATAAGGTCGGGGTCCCCGGGTCCTGCCCCGATCAGGTAAACCTTTGCTGCCATTGGCGATCTTCCTTTACCTGGTCTAGTATCCGCGGATTTCTGCAAGGATCTGGCAAGCTCCCTGTTCGAGCAGGTCCTCGTGCGCCTGCTTGGCGATTTCTTTCCACGATCCGGGTTCGCCGCTCTGCGTGCTGCGGCAGATCTTGGAGCCGTCCAGGCTTGCAACGAGCGCGTCGATGACGAAGCGGGGCTTGCCCTGCTCATCCGCCTCGATGCGCGCATAGGAGCCGATGGGCACCTGGCATCCGCCTTCAAGGGCGCCCAGGATATAGCGTTCCGCAGATACGCAGATCCAGGTTTCGGGGTCGTTGAGCTTCTGGCAGAGGCTGCGGACGAAGTCGTCGTCTTCGCGGATCTCGATGCCGATCGCACCCTGGCCCACTGCGGGGGTGATGGTCTGATGCGGGATGTGCTGCGCGATGCGGTCGGTCCACTCCATGCGCTCGATGCCGGCGGAAGCCAGGACCGCAGCGTCCAGCTCGCCGGAGGTCACCTTGCCGATCCTGGTATCCAGATTGCCGCGAAGTTCGCAGAATTCCAGGTCGGGGCGCAGGGCCATAAGCTGGGCGCGCCTCCTGAGCGAACCTGTACCCAGCTTGGATCCCGCCTGCAGGTTTTCCAGGGTGGTTCCGGGTGCGGCCACCAGCACATCGCGCACGTCGGCGCGTTTCAGGATTGCTGCCAGGCACAGCCCTTCGGGGAAGTAGGTGGGAACGTCCTTCATGGAGTGCACGCACAGGTCGATGCGGCCTTCGATTAGGGCCTGCTCGATGTCTTTGGTGAACAACCCGCGGTCGCCGATCTTGGAAAGAGCGACATCCTGGATACGGTCGCCCTTGGTCTTCACCACTTCTATCTTTACTTCGAGTCCGGGTTCGGCTTCTCGGAGCAGGGTAGCGACATGGTTTGCCTGCCACAGCGCCAATTTGCTTCCTCGCGTGCCGATGACCAGCTTCCTAGCTTGAGTGCTCATTCGTTCCCATCTTCCTCGTCGATCTTGTTTCCGAAGGGGCATTCGCCGATTTCGGCGACGGAACAGCCCGATCCCTTCTCGAGCGCGCAATGGTCGCTCCTGTTCCCGCAGGGCAGTCCCAGCGGATTGGTGTCCAGCCCGAAAAGATAGCGCGCCGATTCCGTATGGATGTAGGCATCGGGATCCTTCGCCTGCTTGCGAAGGCGCACCACCGGACCGTGCAGCTGCTTTTTCGCGACTGCGGTGGCCAGCGCCATCAGCACGCGTTCGTCTTCTTCGGTGACCACGCCGCTCGTCTTGCGCAGCTCCTTCACCGCCTTGGCGACCTCGCGTTGGCAGATGCGTTCGGCCTTGCCGTACAGCTCCTTGATGGTGGGCACCACCGCACGTTCCTGCATCCAAAGCAGGAAGGCATCCACTTCGTCGTGGATCATCGCGCGTACCTTTTCCGCTTCCAGTTCGCGTTGCTGCTTGTTCTGGTCGATGATGGCGCCCAGGTCGTCGAGCGAATAGCAGTAGATCCCGTCGACGTTTGAGCAGGCATCGTCGATATTACGGGGGAGTGCGATGTCCACGAGCAGCAGCGGGCGGTCGATGCGGTTTTCGCACGCCTTCTGCACCAGCTCCTTGGTGACCAGGAAGCCTTCAGGGTAGTATGCCGAGGCAATGACGATGTCCGCCTGGGAAAGCGCATACCCCAGCTCATCCAGGCCGAAGAACCCCTCGCCTCCCACGCGTTCGATCAGGTCGCGGGCGTATTCCCTGGTCCTGTTGGCAACGAACAGGCGCGAGGTGCCGTTGCAGCGCAGGTAGCTTAAAGTCAGCTCCGCCATCTCGCCTGCGCCTATGACCAGCACGGTCTTGCCGTCCAGGTTTCCGAAGATGCGCTGCGCCAGTTGCACGGCCACGGTGGATACCGATACGGATTGGGCGCCGATTCCGGTCTTGCTGCGTGCGTTCTTGCCCAGCTCCAAAGCCTGCTTGAACAGCTTGTTGAACAGCTCCTTGGTGGCACCGCATTCCTTCGCGGCCTGGTAAGCTCGCTTGATCTGCCCCTGGATCTGGGCTTCTCCCAGCACGAGCGAATCGAGCGAGCAAATGACGCGGAACAGGCGGCCGATAGCGGCACGCGATTGGCGGGCGTACATGGCCGCCTGGAAGGCTTCCATGTCCTTTGGGGAAAGCTGCTTGTAGTCCCTTACGAATTCGGTGAGCTCTTCGATGCCCTGATTCGCCGATTTGGCCACCGCGTACAATTCGGTGCGGTTGCAGGTGGAAAGGATGACCGCTTCGGTCAGGTTATCCGTAGATGAGAGCAGCACTTCCAGCGCATGCGGCAGCTGGCTTTCGGGGAAGGTGATCTTCTCGCGCAAGGCTGCGGATGCGGTGTGGTGGTTGACTCCGATAACGATAATCGCCATCGCCTACGAATCCTCCCTTTCCTTCAAACTATGGCAAGCATCGGTGAAAAGCGCCTCTGCCGTGTAATCTTCGTCTCCAAGAATCCGCTGAACCCAGCGGTCTTCCGCGATCAAGCGGTTGAGCCTGTGACGGGTTTTCGGGTCGTCCACCCGTTCCAGGATCATCAGCCTCGCCTGCCCGATCAGACGGACAGCACGGCCGAGGTTTCGGGGGAAGGCCCCTTCCAGCCCGCATCGTATCCTGCGGGCGAGGGCAGGGGATGCACCCGCGGTGGAGACCGCGACTTGCAGGTCGCCCCGACGCAGGGTAGCCGGGATGGAGACCTCAGGTTCTTTCGAATCGACGCAGTTCACCAAAGCACCCGCCGCTTCGGCTATTTCCGTGACTCGCCGGTTCAGCTCGGGCGAATCGGTGCACGCGAAGACCAGGAATGGACCCTGCACGTCCTTGCTATCGAACGAACGCAGGATCAGCTCGATCAAACCCCGGTCCGCGAGGTCGCGGATCTTGTCGGTTGCTTCGGGGGTAATGACCGTAACCTGGCAGCCATGATCGACGAGCGTTTCGATCTTGCGCTGGGCGACGCAGCCGCCTCCTACGACAAGCGCCCGTTTGCCCCTCATGTCGACGAAGAGCGGTAGGGGAGAATAGCCCGTCTTTTCCGTGTCGTGCATAGGGTCCTGCATCAGCGATCCTCCAGCGCCTTGAGCGCGTGATCCACGTAGATGCTGCGGATCTGCTCGTATTCGCCCAGCCCCCTCATGATGCAGCGGACATCGAATCCGGCGCCTTCGCACAGCGATTTCCAGCTGTCGGGGCCGTCGCCCGCCATGTCGTTTTGGGCGTGGTTGCCCGCCACCAGCATGAACGGCGCCAGGCAGACGCGGGTGAAGCAGTCGCGTTGCAGTCGCTCGATGGTCTGCTGGATGCTGGGGTAGCCTTCCACGGTGGCGACGTATACGTCGTCCATCCCCATCTGGATGGCTTCGAAGTTCAGCGCCGCATAGGCGATATCGACGGGATGGCTGGTCCCATGCCCCATCAGCACCAGGGCCTCGCCCTGCTTGCGCGGGATTTCGGCGGAGACCGCCTCCAGGGCGCGGCGATGGTCTTCGAAGTCCGAAAGGAGCGGCTTGGCCATGCGCAGCTCGTCGAAGTCGTAGGCGAACTTATGGCAGCTGGCCGCCACCTTCTCGAATTCGCTTCCCGCGAGCACATGGGTGGGGACCACCAGCACCTTCCTGAAGCCCGCCTCGCGGATCGAGGCCAGCGCCTCTTCGGTGGAGGGCACCGCGGCGCCTTTCTTGGCGAGCGCCTTGCGGATGAACGAGCTGGTGAAGGCGCGGAAGACCGTGCAATCGGTCAGGGCCCGGCCCAGGCTCGCCTCGAGCGTGGCGATGTTGGCCTTGATGGCTTCGGGAACGGTGGTGCCGAAGCTCACCGCAAGCACCGCGGTTTTCGTCTTATGCATCTATTCGCCCACCAATACCACGACGAAATAGCCTTCATCGCCCTGCGCCTCGATGTGGTCCACGACGCGTTCGTTCGGCAGACCGCAGTTGACCACCATGGATGCCTTGTCCGCCATGCCCAGCTTCTCGAGGGTTTCCTTCACCTTGGGCAGGGCGCGCCCGGACTTCATGAGCACCTTGGTTCCGGGCAGCTTGAGCTCTTCTTCCAGGTTCTCGGAAAGGCCGGGGATGATGTGGAGGGGATGCTCCATGACGGTCAGGCTCGCATGCAGCTTGGCCGCGCTCGCGCAGAAACTGGTGACACCCGATACGGTTTCGGTTTCGTAGCCCGCATCGCGTGCGAGTTTCTCGATGTAGGACCAGGTTCCGAACAGGGTAGCGTCTCCCAGGTTCAGAAGCGCGACGTCAAGGCCTTGATCCAGCACGGAGAAGACCTGCTCGGCAAGGCGCTTGTGGGCTTCGCTGCGGCTTCCGGTTTCGTCTGCCATCTTGAAATCGAGGTAGATGATCTGCTTCCCCTCGATGTTGGCGGCGCCGGAGGCGATGTCCAGGGCGAGGGTGTTCTTGCCCTTGGTGCGCGGGGCTGCGATGACCGGGCATTGCTCGATGACGCGCACGGCCTTCAAGGTCATGAGCTCGCTGTCGCCGGGGCCGACGCTGACCCCGTAGAGGATTCCCTTTTCCACACCATTCTCCTTGTTGCTGGGATGAGGAGGCCGAATGCCTTCGCGTTCGTATGCGGCGAAGTCGACCTGCAGTTATTGATTAGTACCATATCAATATAACATTATCGCGGTAACCGTATAGAGAACACCTGCTTCTCCGCAAGCGTTTTCGAATGAATCAACTCGGGTAATAGAACTTGCCCTCTTATTGGGTACCTTTATAATTTCCGCTTGCCCATCCTGCTTGTCTTTTCGTCGGGTTGCGTCTTCGCCCGTTGTTGGAAGGGTGTTACTTTGTCGGATATGGCATAAGCCGTGGGTAATCATCCGTTTGTGAAAGGGAAAGGAGAGACGCGTGCAATTGATAGGCTTCCTTATCGTATTCCCGATGCTGGCTGCGCTTCTGCTGCTCGTCATCCGCGCCAATGCGGCGCGCAATGCGATCGCATATGCATCCGCAGCGATCATCGCGGTGGTCACGCTTTTCGTCTTCGGTACCAATCTTGGCACCGAGGCAGTTTACTTCGAGTTCTCATCAGGGGCGATAGATATCATCTGCACCCTGATCAGCATTGCTATCGGCGTGATCATCATCGGATACGCCGTTCGCTACAGGAACATCATCACCCTGGTACTGGGCATCGCCCAGCTTGCGGCATCCCTGGTGTTCGAATTCGCCTTCGCTCATGGCGTCGAGGTCGAGGCCGGCCTGTACATGGACTCCCTGTCCCTGATCATGGCATTCATCATCGGCATCGTGGGTTCCGGCATCTGCATCTATGCGATCGGGTATATGGAAGACTTCCAGGCAGAGCATGCTGACGAGCGCGACCGCCGCCCCGTCTTCTTCGCGATCATGTTCCTGTTCCTGGGTGCGATGTTCGCAATCGTGTTCAGCAACAACATGTCCTGGATGTTCACCGCCTGGGAAATCACCACCGTGTGCTCTTTCTTGCTCATCGGCTACACCAAGACCGAAGAGGCCATCCGCAATGCCTTCCGCCAGATCATCATGAACATCCTGGGCGGCATCGCATTCATCGGCGCCCTCTACTATTGCGCAATCGGTCTTCAGACCCTGTCCTTCGCTGAGTTCCTGCAGATCGGCACCCTGGCTCCCGTCATGGTCGTCCTGCCCGTCACCTGCCTGGCTTTCGCGGGTATGACCAAGGCAGCGCAGATGCCCTTCCACACCTGGCTTCTGGGTGCAATGGTCGCTCCCACTCCTACCAGTGCGCTGCTCCATAGCTCCACCATGGTCAAGGCGGGCGTCTTCATGCTCGTCAAGCTGGCTCCGGTCCTGAACGTCTGCTGGATCCCGTCCCTCATGACCGTTCTGGTTGGTGCCATCACCTTCTGCCTGTGCTCCTTCATGGCAATCAGCCAGAGCAACGCCAAGCGCGTTCTGGCGTACTCCACTATCGCCAACCTGGGCCTGATCGTGGCCTGCGCAGGCGTGGGTACCGCCGAAGCCGTTTGGGCGGCCATCTTCCTCATCATCTTCCACGCTATCGCCAAGTCCCTGCTGTTCCTGTGCGTCGGTACTGCCGAACATCACATCGGCAGCCGCGACATCGAGAGCATGGACCTGCTGTTCGACCGCATGCCCCGTCTGGCGCGCCTCATGATGCTGGGCATCATGACCATGTTCGTCGCCCCCTTCGGCATGCTCATCTCCAAGTGGGCGACCCTGGTCTCCTTCGTGGAAACCCAGCAGGTTGCGCTTCTGGTTCTGCTTGCCTTCGGTTCTGCCGCAACCTTCATGTTCTGGGCTAAGTGGCTCGGTAAGCTCTCCGGCATCGCCGGCAGGCCCGAAAACGTCGAGAAGACCGTGCATGTCAGCGAATGGATCGCCACCTACGTCATGGCCGGCTTGATCGTGGTCTGCTGCGTGCTGCTGCCCCTTATCAGCGAGTACGTGGTCATGCCCTATGTGGCAGGCGTCAATCTGAACGCCGTCGCAACCCTGAGCAACGACATCCTGTGGATCACCAGCATCCTCGCCGCCATCGTCATCATCGTCCTGTTCGCGGGCCTGAAGAAGTCCTCCAAGTCCAAGCAGGTAAACGTCTACATGGCGGGCATCACCGTCGATAGCGACGACCGCAGCTTCCGCAATTCCCTGGGCGGCACCACCAAGGCAACCGCCAGCAACTGGTATATGACCGAGTACTTCGGGGAAAAGCGCATCAAGCCCATCGGCGAGATCAGCTGCGCGATCCTGATGGTCGCTGCATTCGCACTGTCCTTCGCCTACTTCATGGCGCTGATCTAGAAAGGAGCGGAAATGGCAACTTGGATCGCAACCATTATCGGCATCGTCGCCTTCACCGTGCTTGCGCCCATCGTGGGCTGCCTGCTCGACGGCGTCGACCGCAAGATTTCCGCACGCATGCAGGGCCGTGTGGGACCTTCCATCCTCCAGCCCTACTATGACGTCCGCAAGCTTCTGGAAAAGGAACGCGCCAGCGTCAACACCGTCGAGGGAACCTATATCGCCTGCGCGCTGCTGTTCGCCCTCGTCGCAGGCGGCGTGTTCTTCAGCGGCGGCAACCTGCTGCTGTGCATCTTCGTGATCACGCTCTCCAGCCTGTTCTTCATCATGGCCGCTTATTCCACCAGGTCCCCTTACGCCGAGGTTGGCGCCCATCGCGAGACCCTGCAGGTCATGTGCTATGAGCCCATGGTCCTGATGATGGCCATCGTGGTCTTCCAGGCAAGCGGCTCCTTCGATATCGCGGGCCTGTTCAGCCTGGACACCCCCATCATCGCCACTACCTTCGGCGCATGGGTTGGCCTGCTGGTCATCCTGACCATCAAGCTGCGCAAGAGCCCCTTCGATATCTCCAGCAGCCATCATGCCCATCAGGAAATCGTCCGCGGCATCACCACCGAGATGAGCGGCCCCACCCTGGCGAAGGTGGAAATCCTGCACTGGGTGGAAAACGTCCTGTTCATGGGCTGGGTCGGCATGTTCTTCATCAACGCCAACCCCATCTCCATCGCCGTCGCCATCATCGTTGCGGTACTGGTGTACCTCTTCGAAATCTGGATCGACAACAACTTCGCCCGCGTGAAGTGGCAGGCCATGTTCAAGATCGCATGGCTGAGCTCGCTCGTCCTGGGCGGCGTGAATATCGCAATCATCGCGTTCATCTAAAGGAGGAAGCTAAATGGCATTTGCATCTAAATCGCCGTGGGTCATCCACTATGACGCTTCCAGCTGCAATGGCTGCGACATCGAAGTGCTTGCAACCCTGTGCCCCGGCTATGACGCAGAGCGCTTCGGCGTCATCAATACCGGCAATCCCAAGCATGCCGATATCTTCCTGGTGACCGGCAGCGTCAACGAGCGCAACATCAAGGTCATCCAGGAAATCTACGACCAGATGCTCGAGCCCAAGGTGGTCGTCGCCTGCGGTTGCTGCGCCTGCACCGGCGGCGTGTTCCATGACTGCTACAACGTCCTGGGCGGCGTCGACAAGGCCATCCCCGTCGACGTCTATGCTCCCGGATGCGCCGTGCGCCCCGAGACCATCATCGATGCGGTGGTGGCGGGCGTTGCCGCACTCGACGAGAAGAGCAAGGCACTCAAGGCAAAGAAGAAGGAGGCGTAAGGCATGCCCACTATCGAACGCTTCACCGATATCGCGTTGGCGGACCTGCTCAACGTCGCCAACGAAAAGCACAGCGGCGGCTGGCGTGCCGTCCAGGTGCTCGCATGCAACACCGAAGAGGGTATCGATCTGACCTACACCTTCAACAAGGACAACGTCTGGGAGAACTACCGCATCAAGGGCATCACCAAGCAGGACACCGTTCCCTCGCTCCAGCAGATGTACCTGTGCCTGTTCCCCTTCGAGAACGAAGTCGTCGACCTGTTCGGCGTGAACATCGCCGGCATGGCCCTGGACTTCGGCGGCCGTTTGTACGACGTGGCCGTTAACGAGCCCATGACCATCATCTCCCCCGAAGTGAAGGCAGCGCGCGACAAGGCCAAGAAGGCCGCCCAGGCAGCCGCTGCAAAGGCCGTCAAGCCTGCTGCAGAGGAGCTGCCCAAGCCCCTGACCGATGAAGAGATCGAGGCCAAGGTGGCGGCTGTCGCCCCCGAAAAGCAGGACAAGGTCCGTGCCGCGCTCAAGGCCAAGCAGAAGAAGGACCAGGAGGCACTCGCCGAGGCCCAGGCCAAGGCGGCCCAGGCGGAAAAGCCCGCCGTTCCCGTTCCCATGACCGACGAGGAGATCGAGGCCAAGGTTGCCGCCGTTGCCCCTGAAAAGCAGGACAAGGTGCGCGCAGCCCTGAAGGCCAAGCAGAAGAAGGACATCGCAGCGGCCCAGGCCGGAAAGGATGGTGAATAAGGATGGGACAGCATACCGTCATTCCCTTCGGCCCCCAGCATCCGGTTCTTCCCGAACCCTTGCATCTCGACCTGGTCGTTGAAGACGAGAAGGTCATCGAAGCCATCCCGCAGATCGGCTTCGTGCATCGCGGTTTGGAGAAGCTCACCGAAACCCGCGACTACAACGCATTCATCTACATCGCAGAGCGCATCTGCGGCATCTGCGCATTCGGCCACAGCCTGGGCTATGCCGAAACCGTCGAGAAGCTCATGGGCGTGCAGGTTCCCGAACGCGGCGAATACCTGCGCGTGATCATGCACGAGCTCTCCCGTGTGCATTCCCACCTGCTCTGGTTGGGTCTGGCTGCAGACGCATTCGGCTATGAGAGCCTGTTCATGCATTGCTGGCGCCTGCGCGAGCGCATCCTCGACTTGTTCGAGAAGACCACCGGCGGCCGCGTCATCCTTTCCGCCGTCGTCGTGGGCGGCATGGTACGCGACCAGGATGCCCAGATGCTCCGTTACATCCAGGACAAGCTCGAAGGCATCCGCGAGGATTACGCCCAGATCTGCAAGGCATTCCTGAATGACAACTCCGTCAGGAACCGCCTGTGCGGCGTCGGCTACATCAGCCCCGATGACGCCCGTGCCTTAGGCATGGTCGGTCCTTTCGGCCGTGCTTCCAATGTCGCCTGCGACCTACGTCAGTACGGCAACGGCGCATACGGCAAGCTTTCTGATTTCCAGCAGATCCTTTCCACCGACGGCGACTGCTTCGGTCGCGCGAAGGTCCGTGCCGAGGAAGTGCTGCAGAGCATCGACATCATCAACGAGCTCATCGCGACCATTCCCGATGGCCCGGTTTCGGTTCCCGTCAAGGGCAATGTCCCTGCAGGCGCCCAGGCATCCAATGTCCTCGAGCAGCCCCGCGGCGAATGCTACTACTACGCTTTGGGTAACGGCACCAAGTTCCTCGAGCGCATGCGCATGCGCACGCCCACCAGCGTCAACCTGGCCGGCATGGCAACCGCACTCAAGGGTTGCGACCTGGCCGACGTCAACATGATTGTCCTGACCATCGACCCCTGCATCAGCTGCACGGAAAGGTAGGCCGGAATGGGAAGCTTCAAACTGGGTAAGATGACCCTTCGATCCTTGTTCGGAACCCCTGAGACCACTTGCTATCCTGCGGTGGAAAAGCCGGCTCCTGCAGGTTTGAAGGGACAGATCCAAAACGATATCGAAACCTGCATCCTGTGCGGAATCTGTTCGAAGAACTGCCCCGCCCATGCGTTGGCGGTCGATAAGAAGGCGGGCACGTGGCAGATCAATCGCTTCTCCTGCGTTCAGTGCGGGACCTGTGTCCGTCTGTGCCCGAAAAACTGCCTGACCATGGATCCTTCCAGGGCGCAGATCAGCACCAAGATGGAACCTGTGGTGCTGGCCAAGCCCCAGGAATCCGAAGAGGAAAAGGCTGCAAAGGAAGCCGCCAAAAAGGCGAAAATTGAAGCAGCTATGAAGGCTAAGGAGCAACGCGAAGGCAAATAGGGATTTGTCATCCATATGCGCTATCATGGAAAACCGGGTGTGAGAGCACCCGGTTTTTTAGTGGAAGGAAGTAATGGGCAGCACGAAATCAATCAAGCCTGAAGAAATGAAAACCGCGATCGACTCCCTGGTTTCCAGCGAGCCCGGTGCTGTTATGTCCGATTCGCAGGCTAGCGACAAGATTTTCACTGTTCCAAACCTGATCAGCTTCATCAGGCTCTGCCTGGTCCCCGTGTTCTTCATGCTCCTTATCAGCGGGGACGCCCTTGCTGCCGGTGTCGTATTCGCGACGGCTGCGTTGACGGACTTCCTCGATGGATTTATCGCCCGCAAAACCAATACGGTCACCAAGCTGGGAAAGCTTCTGGATCCCGTGGTGGACCGCACGCTCATGATCTGCGGCGTTATCGGCCTGTATATCGCAGATCTCCTTCCGTTGTGGGTGATCCTCTTCGTACTGGCCAGAAACCTCATGATGCTTTTGGGCGGCGCCATCATCTTGGACAAATACAATGTCCGTGTCGATGTCATCTTCGCGGGCAAGGTGGTCACCACTTTGCTCTTCCTGGGTTTCA
>SFII01000144.1 GCA_004555335.1 Coriobacteriaceae bacterium
ATGTGATCTACGACAATCAGTCGCATACGCCGAAGGTGACTGCAACCGATACCGGTGGGCACGATGTCGTGGTCGAATACAGTAATGATAACGAGGATTGGTCGACCGACATCGGCACCGTTTCCGTAAAGAATGTGTCCGACTCCAAGACCATCTGGGTCCGTGCATCCGTCCCCGATTATTACGAAGGATTTGTCGTGCAGAGTGCGGAAATGAAGGTCAATCCGCGTGAGATGACCTTGATTTCCGGCGACCTCCAGAAGGAATACGATGGCGAGCCGCTCGTGAATGGCCTCAATCCTGTTTATGGAAAGGGCTTTGTCGGTAGGGACGAAGGCGCGTACTACCACTTCACCGGCTCCCAGACTGAAGTGGGCGAATCCCCCAACTCCTTCGAGTACGAGCTCAACAGCAGGACCAAAGCCGAAAACTACACGATCAATCTCCAATTCGGCACTCTGAAAGTCATCGGCCCCGATACCAGACCCGAGCTTGTTGTGAGATCCAATTCCGAAACCTACCTTTACAGCGGGAAGGAAATCAGCCTTTCTGGCTTCGAAGAGCTTTCCTTCAGGATTCAAGGAGAGACCTACACTGTTTCGGGTCTTGAGGCTTACGGCTCAGGCGTTGAGCCTGGGGACTATCCTGTTGAGATAAGCGGCACGCCTGTCGTGACCGACGGCAAGGGCAATGACGTGACGGAGCGATTCCATGTCAAAACCGTGGAAGGCACGCTTAGGATTCTCGACTGGAACGGCGGCTCGGTGGGTTCTGCGAACTCTTCCGATACACCGACCGGGGCATCCGAGCGTTTTGCGAAGCCTTCCAATGCGCAGGCAGCGGGAAAGCCTGCTTCCGTTTCGGCGAAGACCGGTGATGGCATTGTGCTCTATGCAGCCGGTCTTGCCGGTGCTGCTGCTGCGGCTGGGGCAGTGGCGTTGCTGGCGCGAAAGAAGCGTGATGCGGATAAGTAAATCCCTTGCATTCCTATCCTGGTGGATTCGGTTCGGGGTTGCTTGCAGGAAACGGGTTGTGGGAAAGAAAGCGCTTGGAATTTGTGTCTAGTTTTTCTTCTTAGAAAAACCTTCGACACATCGACGGTATTTCGTCATGATTTCGATATGGTGGAACCTGAATCGGCTCAAGAAACGAGCTGACCGAATTCAGGTATTTGCTGCGACCGGAAACATTTCGATCGGAGGAATAATGAAACTTGCCGGCATCATCCGTCCAAGAAAGCGATCGGCTTGCGCTGCAGAGTCTTCTAACCCGTTAACTTCGAAAATCGCAGCCGTTACCATTTCAGTCATGATGACGATGTCGTTTACGCCTATGGCAGCGTTCGCCGATGACGGTGGGGAAGGTGCGAAAGGTGCGGACGGCTCATCCGCCCGAAATCCTGATGCCATCCAGCAGGACAGCCGTCCTGCCTCTGGAGAAGATGTTGAAGCCAGTGCGCCTGCAGGCGATAGCGGCATGGAAAGCGCCGGAGCTTCAAGGGTTCCAGACGAATCCGATGCGTCCGATGCATCTGACGCGTCCGATTTTCCCATGGCGTCCGACGCATCGGAGCTTTCATCTCAAACCCAGTCTGGCGCTTCGGATTCCCCCGGGGCCTCTTCCGTTGAAGGCGAGGACGGTCTTTCGGGCGATCAGGCGAGGGACGGGGATGGTTCCGTCTCGTCAGAAAACGGCGATGACGAGGAACTTTCCGCGTTCGGCACCGAAAAGCACGAGCAAATCACCCTGCTCCTTGGTGACGTTGCCTATGATTCGGCTTTCCTTACGGGAAGCGGTGGAGATTCGAGTACGGATCACGTATGGACCATGTCGCAGGAGGGCATCGCGTACTTCTACGGCGAGCAATCAATGAACTACAACGGGGTTACGGCTCAAGCCTTGGGAGAGGTCGTGGTTACCCATACGTACAAAGAAGATTCCCGCGAATATGAAGATACCTTCACCCTCACGGTAAGATTGCCCGATGCGAAAAACAAGATCACGATTCTTCCCGATATTTGCGAGAAAGTCTACGACGGAAAGCCGCTTTCGGCCGTAAAAGTGACCGCGCGGAGCTATGACGGATACGACGTGAAGATTGAATATAGCGGTGATGGCGGGGAAACCTGGATAGCGGATCCTTCATCCATCACGGCAACGAACGTTTCGGACTCTAGGGCAGTATGCATTCGTGCGTCGGTCCCCGGTAAATACGAGGGCTATGCATACGAAGACGAGCAACTTGTTATCTACCCTAGATATATCGTGTTGATATCTGCAAGCGATAGCAAGGTGTACGATGGCGAACCGCTGAGCAATTCTAAGGTAACGCACTTGAAAAACCGTTGGGTGAGGGGCGAGGAGCCCGAATTGATTTTCAAAGGTTTCCAGTTGGAGGCCGGAACATCGAAAAATATGTTCTTCTGCAAATTCAGCGAAGGGGTCGACCGGCGGAACTACGAAATCTGTTACAGGTATGGAACCCTCACGGTTGAACCCCGCCAGGTTCGCGTAATCGGTTCCGGTTGGGATGAGGTGCAGGATTGCACAGGCGAAGAATACAGGACGACGGATTGCAGCTTCGAGAGTCTGCTCGAAGGAGATGCTGCTTCGATTTCCTATGAGCTCAAGGGCACCCTTGCCGGAACCTATACCGGTGTCTTCGGCGACGATTTCAAAGTCGTGGGTAATGGTGAGGACCGGACGGGCAACTATGAGATCGCAGAGGAAGTTCCTGGAACCTTGACGATTGCCGCAGAAGATCCTGCTCCCGAAACTCCGGACGATCCCGATTCCCCCTTATCCGATGACCCCTCGAAGGATGGATCAGGGAAGAGCGGATCCGCGAGTAGCGGTAAATCGGGCGGTGATTCGGCAAGTGAGACTGCAGGCTTTGCCTCCAAATCCGCAAAGACCGGCGATACGGTGCTGCCTCTTGCGGCGGGGTTTGTCGGTATCGCTCTTGCATCAGGAGGATTGGCCTTTGCCGCACGTAAAAGGCGCGAGCTGGAAGAATAGCATCTTGTCCGCACATCTAAGCGAGTGTATCGAGGCGGCCCTGGGGCCGCCTTGCTGTTCCCGGGGGAGCCCCGGTTTGCTCGAGAGCACCGAATAGGGATCCCACCTGCCGCTAGTGCCTCGCCATCCGGAATGGATTGGCGGCACCCGGAAGCGATGGGTTTCTGCGTCGTCCCCGCGGAGGGAGCCTTGTAGTTCGACCCCCACTTGCGTTCATGCTTTTCGGCAATCCATGCCGCCGGCGAGGGACCCCCGATAGGCCCCATGCCCCCTCGCCTCCGGGGGATTTGCGGGCCGCCTTCCAGCACCCGGTCCCCTGTTCCGTCGGCGCGGCGCCCCTATCTGCACGCCTTCGGGAAGGCATCTCCGCCCGCGGGGGGCGTTTTCCATCGCCCCGCACATGGATCAGGAGGCCCCGTTTGGGGCCTTCATTCGTTTACCGGGGGTCTCGCGGGGTATGGAGGGAATATGGAGACGCGCCTCATCCCTTGCAAGGGGGCGGGAAGGGGCGTATATTACCACCTTGCGCGCCGCACGGGAGTGCGGATGGCGC
>SFII01000022.1 GCA_004555335.1 Coriobacteriaceae bacterium
CAGGCGATACGTATAGCTTTCCTCTCCCGCGTCCCTGCGCGCGGCAATCGTGGATGCCAGCGCCTCCATCGTCGCCCCGATCTGGCTTGCAGGAGGATTCTGCCCTTCGGGCACGTAGGTCTTCTCGCTCATCATCGTTTCCTCTTCGTGAAGAAAAGCGGGGCGCCATTGCAACGCCCCGCCAAAAAACCGTTGTCGCGATTGCTACTCTTCTTCGGAAGCATCGCCCTCGGCGGCTTCGCCCTCTTCATCGGAGGAAGCGCCGATCATGATGTCGTCCACGTTGGAAAGGCTGAAGCCCAACCCGCCGACGTTACCCAGCAGAGCGTCGAGCTCTTCCAGGTTGCGCTGGTAGGAACGGGGCGGCAGCGCCTCGCCCAGCATGTCCTCGCCATCGGTGTTGAAGGTGGCAGGCTCGCCACCGCCGATGAGGATGGTGTCATCGGGGGAGAAGACCATGTCGAGCAGCTGGCTCATATCGTCATTGGAGGCATTCAGGTTGTCCTCGATGACATAGAGCAGTCCGCGTGCTTCCAGACCGGCCTTCAGTTCCTCGATGGCCTTGCCGCCGATACCCTCGATGCGCAGCAGATCGTCCTCGGTGTAATCGAGCAGGTCCGCAACGGTCTCGATGCCGGCCTCGCTGAACTTATTCGCCCAACGCTGGGAAACTCCCAGGTCGTCGTACAGGTACAGGCGTGCGTCCTCGTCGGAGAGCTGCTGTGCGCGGCCACCCGAACCCACGCCGCTGAAGTAGCTGGCGTAGCTGCCGGGCATGTTCATGTAGCCTTCGCCCTCCATGGTCCAATCCTGGGGCTGCGGCATCATGTCCTCGATCTCGCGCAGTTCTGCGGGAGCGTAGTCGGGCAGCTGCTCGGTCTCTTCCTTCGCCACGGGGACGCCCCTGTAGGTCAGGCCCACTTCGTGGTAGCGCTTCAGGCCGGTACCGGCGGGGATGGGCTTGCCGATGATGACGTTTTCCTTCAGGCCCGCCAGGGTGTCGGTCTTGCCTTCGATGGCGGCATCGGTGAGCACCTTGGTGGTTTCCTGGAAGGATGCGGCGGAAAGCCAGCTGTCGGTAGCCAGGGACGCCTTGGTGATACCCAGCAGCAGGGGCTGGCCGACGGGAGGCTGCTTGCCTTCCAGTACCAGTTCGTTGACGGCGTCTTCGAACTCGTAGCGGTTGACCTGGCGGCCGGGCAGGTAGTCGGAGTCGCCGGCATCCAGGACGGTGACCTTGCGCAGCATCTGGCGTGCGATGACCTCGATGTGCTTGTCGTTGATGTCTACGCCCTGGCTTACGTACACTTCCTGAACCTGTCCCACGATATAGCGCAGGATGGTGTTGGGATCGGTCAGGCGCAGCAGGTCATGCGGGTTGACGGAACCCTTGGTGAGCTGCTGGCCCACCTTGACCTGGCAGCCGTCAACAACTCCGGGAAGCAGCTGGGCACGGGCGGATACCACGTATTCGCGGTAGTTGCCTTCCTGATCGTGGATGGTCAGGGTCTTGGACTGCTTGTCACCGAACACCTGCAGGGTGCCTGCGATTTCAGCTAGGACGGCCTGGCCCTTGGGCTTGCGTGCCTCGAACAGCTCGGTGACACGGGGGAGACCATGGGTGATGTCGTCGCCCGCAACGCCGCCGGTATGGAAGGTACGCATGGTCAGCTGGGTGCCGGGCTCGCCGATGGACTGCGCCGCGATGATGCCGACTGCGGTGCCGATGTTGACGGGACGGCCGGTGGCCAGGTCCCAGCCATAGCACTTCTGGCAGACGCCGTGGGTTGCATGGCAGGTCATGACGGTGCGGATGGTTACTTCCTCGACGCCCGCTGCATCGAAGCGCTTCAGGTCGGCAACGCTGTCGATGTACTCGCCGGCCTCCAGCAGCACTTCGCCTTCGGGGGTTACCACAGGCTCGCTCAGGCAGCGGCCCACCAGGTTGCCGTCGACTTCGCCCTTGGGGTTGCGCAGCGGATAGGGCACGCCTTCGGTTGCGCCGCAATCCAGCTCGCGGATGATGACATCCTGGGCAACGTCGACCAGACGGCGGGTAAGGTAACCGGAGTCCGCGGTACGCAGTGCGGTGTCCGCCAGGCCCTTACGTGCGCCATGGGAGCTGATGAAGTATTCCAGAACGGACAGGCCCTCGCGGAAGTTCGCCTTGATGGGACGGTCGATGATCTCGCCCTTGGGGTCGGACATCAGGCCGCGCATGCCGGCGAGCTGGCGGATCTGCTTGATGTTGCCTCGTGCACCGGAGAACGCCATCATGTAGATGGGGTTGAAGCGGTCGAAGTTGTCGGCCATTGCCTCGCCGACTTCCTCATTCGCGGCATTCCAGACATCGACTACCTGGCGATGGCGCTCTTCGTCTGCCATCAGGCCCATTTCGTAGTCTTCCTGGATAGCGGCGACCTTTTCGTCTGCCTCGGCCAGGATCTCCTTCTTGCTGGGAGGCACGGTTGCGTCGTAGACGGAAACGGTGATGCCTGCGCGGGTTGCATAGTGGAAGCCTGCGCTCTTCAGACCGTCCAGGATGGGCTCCATCTCGGAAACGGTGTAATGGTTGCAGCAGTCCTCGACCAGGCGGCTGATTTCCTTCTTGTTCATGACATAGTTCAGGAAGGGATAGTCGTCAGGCAGCACGCGGTTGAAGATGATGCGGCCGACGGTGGTCTCCAGGCGGGTGCCCGCAGCGTATTCCACAAACTCATCGTGGGCCACGGCGACGGTGGTGTCGCTGGTCAGACGCACCTGGCACTTCGCCTGCAGGTCCAGATCGGCGCGGGCGTCGTAGGCGTTGAGCGCGTCATCGAAGTCGATGAACGCACGGCCTTCGCCCATGAAGCCGTCGCGGGCGGAAGTGAGGTAGTACAGGCCGATGATCATGTCCTGGGTGGGAACGGTCAGGGGACGGCCGTGTGCCGGGGACTTGATGTTGTTCGCGGAGAGCATGAGCACGCGGGCCTCGGCCTGGGCTTCGTTGCCCAGGGGCACATGCACTGCCATCTGGTCGCCGTCGAAGTCGGCGTTGAATGCGGTGCAGACCAGAGGATGCAGCTTGATGGCCTTGCCTTCGACCAGCACGGGCTCGAATGCCTGGATGCCCAGACGGTGCAGGGTGGGAGCGCGGTTCAGCAGGACGGGATGCTCGGTGATGACTTCCTCCAGAACGTCCCAGACGTAGCTTGCGCCGCGGTCTACCGCACGCTTGGCAGCCTTGATGTTGGCAGCATATTCCAGCTCTACCAGGCGCTTCATGACGAAGGGCTTGAACAGCTCCAGTGCCATGGCGGAAGGCAGGCCGCACTGATGCATCTGCAGGGTGGGGCCGACGACGATTACGGAACGGCCGGAATAGTCGACACGCTTGCCCAGCAGGTTCTGGCGGAAGCGGCCCTGCTTGCCCTTCAGCATGTCGGAAAGGCTCTTCAGGGGACGGTTGCCGGGGCCGGTGACGGGACGGCCGCGACGGCCGTTGTCGAACAGGCTGTCGACTGCTTCCTGCAGCATGCGCTTCTCGTTATTGGTGATGATTTCGGGGGCACCCAGGTCGAGCAGGCGCTTCAGGCGGTTGTTGCGGTTGATGACGCGACGGTACAGGTCATTCAAGTCGCTGGTCGCGAAGCGGCCGCCGTCGAGCTGCACCATGGGGCGCAGGTCGGGCGGGATGACGGGGATGACTTCCAGGATCATGTCGGAAGGCTTGTTCCTGCTCTTCAGGAAGGCATCGACCACCTTCAGGCGCTTGATGGCCTTCACGCGCTTCTGGCCCTTGCCGGTCTCGATGATCTCGGCGAGCTCCTTGGCGGTTTCTTCCAGATCCATGTCGTCGAGCAGGTCGCGGATGGCCTCTGCGCCCATGCCGCCCTCGAAGTACTCGTGGTAGTTCATGCGCATTTCGCGGTACAGGCTCTCGTCGGAGATGAGCTGCTTGGGCTCGATCTTCATGAAAGCCTCGAATGCCTCGCTGCGCAGTGCCTTGCGCTCGTTGAATTCCTCGTAGATGTCGGCGATCTCTTCCTCGACCTCTTCGGGAGTCAGGCGCTCGTCGTCATCGATGTCGTCGACGAACTCGTCGTCTTCGGGCACGTAGTCGGAAGACAGGCGGCGGGTCGCCTCGATGATGCGGTCGCGCTCTGCGTCGATTTCTTCCAGATCGGCTTCAAGCTCGTCGCGCAGGTCCTCGAAGTCCTCTTCGCGGGCTTCCTTGTCGACGGAGGTGATGATGGAGCTGGCGAAGTACAGCACCTTCTCCAGGTCTTTCGGGGGGATCTCCAGCAGGTAGCCCAGGCGGGACGGGGAGCCCTTGAAATACCAGATATGGCTGACGGGAGCCGCCAGTTCGATGTGGCCCATACGCTCGCGGCGAACCTTGTTACGGGTTACCTCGACGCCGCAGCGCTCGCAGACGATGCCCTTGAAGCGGACGCGCTTGTACTTGCCGCAGGCGCACTCCCAGTCCTTGGTGGGACCGAAGATCTTCTCGCAGAAAAGACCGTCCTTTTCGGGCTTGAGGGTGCGGTAGTTGATGGTTTCGGGCTTCTTAACCTCGCCACAGGACCAGTTGCGGATATCCTCGGCACTGGCCAGGGAGATGCGCAGAGCTTCGAAGTTGTTGACATCGTATTCAGTCATTATTCTTCCTCCCCGCCGATAAGCTCGTTTTCTTCATTCATTTCTTTCAGGTCCTCGCCGATCAGATCGCTCAGCGCGGCTGCGATGTCGGAAAGGTCTTCCCCTTCCTCGTTCGCGGTCTTGGCTGCGTCCGCCGCCATGCTTGCCAGCATATCCGCGGCTTCTTCCTGCTCGTCTTCCCCGTCGTTGAGGGAAACGGTTTCGCCGTTGCCTTCCAGCTCGACGTTCAGGCACAGGGACTTCATTTCCTTGACCAGAACCTTGAAGGACTCGGGAACCTCTGCCGCAGGCAGGTTCTCGCCCTTGACGATGGACTCGTATGCCTTGACGCGGCCCACGGTGTCGTCGGACTTCACGGTCAGGATCTCCTGCAGCACGTTGGAAGCGCCGTATGCGTACAGCGCCCAAACTTCCATCTCGCCGAAGCGCTGGCCGCCGAACTGCGCCTTGCCGCCCAGGGGCTGCTGGGTGATCAGGCTGTAGGGGCCGGTGGAGCGGGCGTGGATCTTGTCGTCGACCATGTGGCCCAGCTTCAGGATGTAGGGGAAGCCGACGGTGATCTGCTCGCGGAAGGGCTCGCCGGTGCGGCCGTCGTACAGTGTGACCTTACCAGTGGCGGAAAGCTGCGGCACGAACTCGTCGCGGGCCAAATCGCCGTACTTGGCGCGGTTGATGTTGAGCAGGTTGCGGTTCGCCTTCATGATGACGTCGGAGATCTCCTCTTCGGTCGCGCCGTCGAAGACGGGGGTGGAGACGAACATGGGTCCTTCCACGGGCTCGGTGCTGTTCTCGTCGTCGGACCAGCCCCACTTAGCGGCCCAACCCAGGTGGCATTCCAGCAGCTGGCCGACATTCATACGGGAGGGAACGCCCAGGGGGTTCAGGATGACGTCGATGGGAGTGCCGTCTGCCAGATAGGGCATGTCCTCCACGGGCAGGACGCGGGAGATAACACCCTTGTTGCCGTGGCGGCCGGACAGCTTGTCGCCCTGCTGGACCTTGCGCTTCTGGGCGATGTAGACGCGGATGAGCTCGTTCACGCCGGGAGCCAGGTCATCGCCTGCCGCACGGCTGGAACGGTTGATGCCGATAACGCGTCCGCCTGCGCCATGGGGCACCTTCAGGGAGGTGTCGCGGACCTCGCGTGCCTTCTCGCCGAAGATGGCGCGCAGCAGGCGCTCTTCAGCGGTCAGCTCGGTTTCGCCCTTGGGGGTTACCTTGCCGACCAGCACGTCGCCGGGCTTCACTTCCGCGCCGATGCGGATGATGCCCTCTGCGTCCAGGTCGGAAACCATTTCCTCGGCGATATTGGGGATCTCGCGGGTGATTTCCTCGGGTCCCAGCTTGGTGTCGCGGGCGTCGATCTCGTACTCGCTGATATGGATGCTGGTAAGCAGGTCCTCGGCGACGACGCGCTCGCTGACGATGATAGCGTCCTCGTAGTTGTAGCCTTCCCAGGGCATGTAGGCGACCATGAGGTTCTGGCCCAGGGACAGCTCTGCGTGGTCGCAGGAGGGACCGTCGGCCAGGACGTCGCCCACTTCTACGCGATAGCCCTTGCGGACGATCGGGCGGTGGTTGATGCAGCCGCTCTGGTTGGAGCGCTGGTACTTGGGAACCAGGTATTCGTCGTATTCGCCGTCATCGGTGAGGATGTTGATGACCTCGCCGTCGACGTAGTCGACGATGCCGGCGTTCTGGGCAACCAGCACTTCACCGGAGTCGACCGCGATGCGGTGCTCGATGCCGGTACCGACCAGGGGAGCCTGGGGGCGCAGCAGGGGCACTGCCTGGCGCTGCATGTTGGAGCCCATGAGCGCACGGTTGCAGTCGTCATGCTCCAGGAAGGGAATCAGGGAAGTTGCGACGGATACCATCTGGCGCGGGGAAACGTCCATGTAGTCGACCTGGTCGACGGGAACTTCCTCGGGGTCGCCGAAGACGCCGTCGGCGTTGCGGGTACGGCACAGGACGCGCTCTGCGGCAACGAACTCGCCGTCGACGGTGCGGCCGAAGATGCGGGTCTCGGGATCGAAGACCTCGTTCGCCTGGGCGATGGTATGGGTTTCTTCCTCGTCTGCAGTCAGGTAATCGACGTCATCGGTCACCTTGCCGTCGATGACGCGGCGGTAAGGGGTTTCGATGAAGCCGTAGCTGTTGACGCGCGCATAGGTTGCCAGCGAGCCGATCAGGCCGATGTTGGGGCCTTCAGGGGTCTCGATGGGGCACATGCGGCCGTAGTGGCTGGTATGTACGTCGCGGACTTCGAAGCCTGCACGCTCACGGGACAGGCCGCCGGGGCCCAGTGCGGACAGACGGCGCTTGTGGGTGATGCCCGCAGCGGGGTTGGACTGGTCCATGAACTGGGACAGCTGGGAGGAACCGAAGAATTCCTTGATCGCCGCCACGATAGGACGGATGTTGATCAGGCCCTGGGGGGTGATGTCGTCGGACTCCAGCATGTTCATGCGCTCGCGGACGACGCGCTCCATACGGGACAGGCCGATGCGGAACTGGTTCTGGATCAGCTCGCCGACCGTACGGATGCGGCGGTTGCCGAAGTGGTCGATGTCGTCGGTAGCGACGCCTTCCTCGCCGTTGTGCAGGGCGATGATGTAGCGCATGGTCTCGACGATGTCTTCCTGGGTCAACGTGGAGGAGTCGTTGTCAGGATCGAAGCCCAGCTTCTTGTTGATCTTATAGCGGCCGACCTTCGCCAGGTTGTAGCGCTGGGGGTTGAAGAACAGGCCGTCGAGCAGGGTGCGCGCATTGTCGATCGTGGGCGGCTCGCCCGGACGGAAGCGCTTGTACAGCTCGATCAGGGATTCATCGCGGGTGGTGGCGGGGTCGCGGTCGAGCGTGCGCAGCACCATTTCGCTGCTGCCCAGAAGCTCGATGATCTCTTCACGGGTTTCCGCCAGGCCCAGTGCGCGCAGCAGCAGGGTCGCAGGCTGCTTGCGCTTGCGATCGATACGGACGGACAGGATGTCGCGCTTGTCGGTTTCGAATTCCAGCCATGCACCGCGGGAAGGGATGATCTTCGCGTTGTAGATGGTCTTGTCGCTGGTCTTGTCGCGCTCAGAGCCGAAATAGACACCGGGGCTGCGGACCAGCTGGGAGACGACGACGCGCTCGGTGCCGTTGATGATGAAGGTGCCGCGGGAGGTCATGAGCGGGAAATCGCCCATGAATACTTCCTGCTCCTTCATCTCGCCGGTGTCCAGATTGATGAAACGCACTTCCGCCATGAGCGAAGCCTGGTAGGATACGTCCTTGAGCTTGCATTCATCAACGCTGTACTGCGGCTCGCCGAACTTGTGGTTGCCGATTTCGACACGCATGTTCTTCGAGCTGCTCTCGATGGGGCAGATGTCGTTGAAAGCCTGGTCCAAGCCTTCTTCGGTGAACCACTTGAAGCTCTCGGTCTGGATGGCGATCAGGTTCGGGACATCCATGACGTCGGGAATCTTCGCGAAGCTTCGGCGGCTCCTATAAAGGCTGGTGGGAGCTGTTTTTTCTGCTTGCGCCACGGGCTCTTTCCTCCTTTAAGAAAATCCGTAAATCTGCGAAAAGTCGCAAGTTTCCATAATACGCGCGAAAATGGCTCGACTCAAGAAAAATTTTTTCGAGCTGTGGAAATTCTCTGTGAATTCAGCCCTTTAGCTGGGCTTTCCGCAGGTCCCGGCAAGGCACGGAAACCCGCTTCGAAACCCTGATGAACGGGACGTGATATAGTTTTCAGACGCAAGATGCCAAGCAGGCGAAGGCTCGATTCGGAAAGGGAGGGGATCTGCCATGGCCAAGCATCGTCCCAAGCTGCTGATCGTGGACGGATACAACGTCCTGCGATCGGGGGCCCGCTACCGCAGCATGAGGGAAAACCCCGACTGGACCGACGACGTGCTGAACAAGTCGCGCGAGGCCCTGCTCCGCGACGTCATCAGCTTCGCCGGGCGCGACTATGACGCGATCATCGTCTACGATGCGGGATACAACGACTATTCCGAAGGGAAGGTCAGCACCGTAGGCGGCGTGAGGATCATGTTCTCCCCCAAGGGCTCGAGCGCCGACAAGGTGATCGAGAAGCTGGCCCATAACGCCCGCGAGAAGGGCGTGGAAACCCTGGTGGTCACCAGCGATGCGACCATCCAGGACACCGTCTTCGGCGGAGGCGTCGACCGCATGAGCTCGGACGGCTTCGGGTTGGAAGTGGAGATGGTCAACGACGACGCCCGCCACGAGACGGTTCCCAAGGCATCGCGCAAAAGCACCGTGGCAAGCCGCATCAAGCCCGATGTGCTGGAAAAGCTGAAGGCCATGCGCGACGGGAAGTAGCCCTCCCCGCACGGCTCAAGGCAACCCGAGCCGAACGCGAATACCGAGAGCCCCGCTGGGGCTCTTTTCCTGTGCGCGGGAACGAAGGTGCCACGGCGTGCAACCGAGCGGCGAACGGAAACGGATAACGCCCGATAAAACCCCGGGAAAGCGAAAGGGCTGCCGGCCAAGCCGGCAGCCCGATGATTCCCTCTATCCCGCTTCCGGCACCGTGCCATGGGGTGCGGCATCGGGAAAAACGCAGCCTAGCGCCAGTTCTGGCGCAGCCACTCGTACATGCAAGCAGTCGCAGACTGCGCAACGTTCAAGGACGCGGTCTTGCCCACCTGGGGCAGGGAAATCAAGAAGTCGCACTTCTCCCAAGTCAGACGGGAAAGGCCCTCGCCCTCGTTGCCCATGACCAGGGCCATCTTGCCCTTCATGTTGGACTGCCAGATGGGCTCGCGCGCATGCTCGCTGGCGCCTGCCACCCAGAAGCCCTCTTCCTTCAGGCGCTCCATGGTGCTTGCCAGGTTGGCCACCTGGGCCACCTTGACGTTGGCGATGGCACCCGCGCTGCTCTTATAGGTGGCGGCGGTCACGCGTGCGCTGCGCTTGTTGGGGATGACCACGCCCGCTGCCCCCACCACTTCGGCGGAACGGACGATGGCGCCCAGGTTGCCCGCGTCGGTGATGTGGTCCAGGATCACGATCAGGGCTCGGCCGCTTTCTTCCGCCTGTTTGTTCGCGGCATCGATCAGCTCGCCCACACCCGCGTACTGGAAGGGCTTGGTCTGCGCCATGACGCCCTGGTGGCTGCCGCGTTCGGACTTCTTGTCCAGGTCGGCACGGCGGACGGTCTTCACGGGCAGTTCCCTGGACTTGGCCTTGCGCAGGATGTCCTGCACCAGGCCATCGCGCTGCAGGTTATCTGCGATCAGCACGCACTCCAGGGGTACCCCGGTGCGCAGCGCTTCGATAACGGGTCGTTTCCCTTCGATGTATTCAGCCATTAAGACCGTCTCTTTCCCTCGTGTTGCAGTATTCCGCTTTTACCGTTCGTAGCTCGTCTATGTTACCCGCTCAACATCCCCGGCGCCACTGCGAACGCGCTCGCACACGAAATCCCCCGCTGCAGGGGCCCTTGCCCTGGAAAGGAGCCGGATACGGGCCCCGATGCGGTAGAGTTGCCTTGGAAGCGACGAAGGAGGAGGCGCCATGCTCATCGGCTTGATCTCGGATATCCACGGCGAACTGCCCGAACAGGTGCATCAGGTTTTCGAAGGAGTCGACCGGATCCTGTGCGCTGGGGACTGCGAGGACCCGCGCGTGCTTTGGGAGCTGGAATCGATCGCCCCCACCATCGCGGTGCTGGGCAACTGCGACAGGTACATGGCCCACATGGTCAAGCTGCACGGGTCGGTTTCGCCCGAGCTGGGAGGCGTGAGGTTCTTCATGACCCACCGCCCCGCCGATATCGGCGTGCCCGCGAAAGACGTGCAGGTGGTGGTGTTCGGGCATACGCACATTCCCAAGGACCAGATGCGCCAGGGAGTGCGCTATATCAACCCGGGGAGCGCGTGCTTCCCCCGCGCATGCCATAAGCCCAGCGTGGCGCTGATGCGCATCGAGGACGGCCAGGTCCGGGATGTGAGCTTCGTCGAGCTGGAGCAGGTGCGACGCTGCCGTTTCTAGCCCGCCCCTTCCCCACAGGCACTCCGGCGAACGGGGCTTAGGATAGCGGCACGGCCGGTGCCGATCAGAACAAACCGCAGCCCGGGACGCAAGGCGCGACGCCGAAAAACGCCTACCTGTCACGGACGGCTGCCAGGCTTTCCGTGAACGGGGGCCTGCAGATGCCCTTCTCGGTCACGATGGCGGTGATGAGGTCGTTGTCGGTCACGTCGAAGCTGGGGTTGTAGCACGCAACGCCTTCGGGAGCGACCGGCTCGCTGAAGAACATCTGCTTGATTTCCTCCCCGCGGCGCAGCTCGATGGGGATGTCGTCGCCCGTTTTGCACGAGAAGTCCAAGGTGCTGGAAGGGCACATCACATAGAAGGGCACCCCGTAGCGCTTCGCGACGATGGCGAGGTTGCTCGTGCCGATCTTGTTGGCGGTATCGCCGTTGGCGGCAACGCGGTCGGCGCCCACGAAGCACGCCTGCACCCAGCCTTGCCTCATCACCGCGCTCGACATGCCGTCGCAGATGAGCGTCACGTCAACCCCCGCGCGATCGAGCTCGTAGGCGGTCAGGCGCGCGCCCTGCAACAGGGGCCTGGTCTCATCCGCGAACACCCGGAAACGCATCCCCCGTTCGGTCCCCAGCAAGATGGGGCCCAAGGCCGTGCCGTAGCAGCTGGTCGCCAAGGGACCCGCATTGCAGTGGGTGATAAGCCCCCAGCCGTCCTCGATAAGGCCCAGCCCCAGTTCAGCCATCGATTTGCACATGGCGGCATCTTCCTGCTGGATCGCATGGGCTTCGGCCAGCAGCGCGGCACGAACATCCCCGCAACGCGAACCCACGCAGCGGCGCGCAAGGCCCATCATGCGCTCAAGGGCCCAGGAGAGATTCACCGCCGTCGGGCGGCTCGAGGCCAGGTAGTCCGCCCGGTCCTGCAGGGCGTGCAGGTCCGCTTCGCCAAAGGCGCCATCCCGCCTTCCCTGCAGCATATTCCCCGCGATCACCGCGAGGGAAAAACCCGCGAACACGCCGATGGCCGGAGCCCCGCGCACCGCGAGGCGCGCGATGGCGTCATGGCATTCCTCGGGCGTAGAGAGCTCGATGAAGCGGAGCCTGCCCGGAAGCAGGGTCTGGTCGATGATGCGGACCGCCCGCCCATCCTGGGCGAGGCTGACGTTTTCGGGATGGAATTCCGTGGCCATACAGGACCTTTCGCAAAAAGCAACCGCCGCCCGAAAGGGGCGGCGGTTGGAACCGATATGGAAGCCCGTGCTACTTCACGATCAGGACGGGAAGCTTGACGGAGCGGGCAACCGCGTAGCTGACGCTGCCCATTGCGCCGCGGATAGCGGAAAGGCCGCGGCAGCCCATGACGATCAGATCGTAGTTGCCGGATTCGGCGAATTCGACGATCGCGGTGGTCGCCTTGCCGGCGGTAGCGCGGTACTGGACATTCTGGAAATCGCCCACGACTTCTGCTGCTTCCTCGATGAGGTTGGCCTTCAGGCTCGCATAGAACTCGCGCTGGATTTCCTGGACCTGATCCTCACCGATAGCCTGGACGCCTGCCATGCGGGCAGCGGAGACGAAGGTGAGATCGTCGAAGCTGGGAAGGTCGGAAACGGAAAGCAGGGTGACGGTACCGTCGACGGGCTTAGCCAGGTCGATGGCGGCCTTCACGGCTTCCTTCGCATGGTCGGAGTTGTCATAAGGAACCAGAATGGACTTGTACATATACGCCCCCTCAAATTGGCGGATTATCTGTGCGCCCACTTTACCACAATTAGAAAATCAAAGCCTTCAATCCAATCGCCACGAGCACCAAACCTCCCACCACTTGCGCCTTCTGCCCCAGCATGGAGCCCACCTTGCGGCCGACCAAGAGCATGAGGCAGCACAGCAGGAAGGTGCACAGCGTGATGATGCCCGCAGCCAGCAGGATGGGCGCATCCGAAGAGACGAAGGTCACTCCCACGGCGAAGGCGTCGATGCTGGTCGCGATAGCCTGGAACACCAGAACAGACCAGGTCAGATCGGTTTTCCCGCTTTCTTCCCCCTCGTCTTCGTGGAAGCCGTCCCAGATCATCTTGCCGCCCACGAACCCCAGGATAACGAAGGCGATGATGCCCGCATATGCGTCCACGAAGGAGGCGACGAGCGACCCGGCAAGACAGCCCAGAAGCGGCATGAGGCCCTGGAAGATGCCGAAGAGCACGGGCATCGAAAGGCTGCGCCCGCGCGAGAGCCCCGGATTCGCAAGCATATTGCATACCGTCACGCTCATGGCATCGGCGGACAGCGCGATGCCGATCAAGATGATCTCGATGATACCCATTTTCGATTCTCCTTCTCCCACCGCGCGCTGGACGCCCGACCCTCCGGAACGCTTCCCGGCCGGCATCGGCAAGCTGCCCTCCGGGCAAACACCCGCTGGGAACCGCCCCCGATGAAGCGTCCTGCCGTACGCGGCAGAAGCGATTATAGGGCATGCGCCTCGCCTATAATCCTTACCTGATGCAATCGGAGGGAAGGAGAAGGCATTCATGGACTGGAAGCTCATGCGCACCTATTTGCGCTATATCGCGCCGTCCACCCTTGCCTTCGTGCTGGCAGGCGTCTACGCAGTGGTCGACGGCCTGTTCGTGGGACACGCCATCGGCGATGCGGGCCTTGCCGCCATCAACCTGGCATACCCTTTGCAGGCGCTGGTCCTTTCCGCGGGGACGGGCATCGGGCTGGGCGGCGCGGTCATCAGCTCTATCAGGCTGGGCGAAGCGGATGTGAACGGCTCGCGCCAGGCAACCGCCCACACGCTCGCGCTGTTGGCGCTGTGCGCGCCCGTGATGATGGCAGTGCTCCTCCCCTCCTTCGACACGCTCCTGTACTTCATGGGGGCACGCGATGCGGTGCTGGAGAACGCCATAACCTACATGGGCATCGTCATGTGGGGCATTCCCTTTCAGCTCCTTTCCACCGGCAGCATCCCGCTCATCCGCAATCGCGGGCATGTGCTCTACGCCATGATGGCTTCCATCGTGGGCGGCCTGGCCAACGTGGCGGGAGACGGCATCTTGGTGCTCATACTGGGATGGGGCCCCTTCGGAGCGGGTCTGGCAACCGCGATGTCGCAGTTCCTCAACTTCTCCCTGTGCATGCTCTTCTTCCTGAGGAAAAGCCAGCGCATGCCCCTGCATATGTTCAAGCCCGTCCCCCGCATGGTCGCGCGCACCCTTTCGAACGGGTTCGCGCCCTTCGTGCTCACGCTCGCACCCGAGGTGACCACCGTCGCGCTGAACATCGCAACCGGCGCGCATGGCGGCGGCACCGCCCAGGCGGCGCTTGCAATCATCTCGTACACCGGCGTGTCCATCCAATGGATGATCCAGGGAGTCAACGACGGATCGCAGCCGCTTATCAGCCGCTACTTCGGCGCGGGCGACCTGCGCACGCTGCGTGCGCTGCGCCATACCAACTTCGCCTTCGCCGTGGGCGTGGGCCTGATAGGCGCCCTTGTGCTGTTCGGCTTCAATAGCCAGTTCGCCTGGATCTTCGGGGTGTCCGAAGAAGCCGCCGGCATGTATTTCAGGGGAATCGCGCTGTTCGTGCTGGGCCTACCCTTGTACGGACTGAGCCACGCGATCACGTCGAACTTCTATGCAGTGGAAAGCAGCAAGGCGGCATCGGCCATCATCGCCGCGGAAACCGCATGCATCATCGTGCTCTCATTCGCCTTCTCATCCGCCTTCGGCTTGGACGGCGCCTGGGCAACCCCGCCCGCGACCCAGCTGCTGCTGTGCGTGCTCGCCCTGGGCCTGCTCGCCGCTCAGTCCGGCAAGATCGCGCGCCGTTGCGCAGCCCAGGCGGAAAAGCGCCGCGCGAACCTTCAGGCAGGACAGCAGTAGCGCACGAACCCGGTATATTTGGACGATAGGCCCGGATACAGCTTTCGGCGATACCCGCACAAGCCGCATCCGCTGCCAAGCAGCCGGTCGCCTGGCCGGACGCGAGGACGGTTGCCCGTCCGGAAACCGCCACAACCGCCCCGACCGGGAGGTGCTCCAACCGGGTTCTTGAAAAACTTGAAATCGGCCCTTGCAAACCGCCAGCTCAT
>SFII01000145.1 GCA_004555335.1 Coriobacteriaceae bacterium
CGCAATCTCGTAACGGTCGCAGCCCATCCAAGGATGCTCGTCCGTGGCACCTTTGAACGGAGAGAAATTGGTAAGGATGGCGTACTCGGGCCGCTCATAGTAATTGCACCCCTGACCAGGGACGATATGCAGGACATTCCCACTTCTATCGGAAATCGCCGCCATGAAGCTCACGCCCGGGATGCTCGAGACAAGTCCGCTATTCGCGGCATCTTTGACCTGATCGAAATCCGTCTTCCGTAACAGCAGCCCGATATCCACCATCATGACATTCTGCGAGCCCTCGAACGGGTCGCTTCGTTCATCGTATGGCCAACATGTGGGCATGCCCACGAAGTCGCCGCGACAATTCGCCCCGAAAAGCGGCAACCACCCTTCCTTTTCGTCGAGGATTTCGATGAAAACCCCTTCGGCAGCCGCCCTCACCCGATATTCCATATTCAGGATATCCAGATTCCAACCGACGATGGTCTTACCCTTATTCACCACGATACTCGTGCACATGAAACCCTCCAAACACGCAAGCCGATTCATCGATCGCACCCAAGGATAATCCCCCAAGCGATGCCGCAGAACCTACGATTCGTAGAACCTTATTCCCGAAAAGCGAAACGCGACGCAGAGCTTTCACTCCACGTCGCGTTCTAAACCGATCAAACGGATTGCAGATACCGAAGCTTACAGTTCGATCCTTCCGAACTCGGCGAGCAGTTCGCTTGCAGCGGTGCAGGCATCGCAGTTGCAATACTTCGCACCCGCTTCTTTGCGCTGTTTCTGCTCTTCGAGCATTTTCGCCGCAGCCTCTTCTCCGAAGATCTGCTTGGCGGGACCTTCTGCAAAGGCAATGACACCATCGATGGTCGTCGGACGACCCTCCAGAACATCGAGCAGTTTGATGGTCGCATCGTACGCGGCAGCCCGGTCTTCTGCAACGGCATCCTTCCAAGCCTGGGCGGCATCCTTGGTCACCTGGGTGCTCGCACCGGAAGCAATCAAAGTCTCAACGCGCTCGGCAACGAAATCGAACGATTCCTTCTCCATTCGAACCTCCTTCATCGCTCATACCACATATCAAATGTACACCCAGCTCCCCCGTTCCCAGGTAACGCCCTGCAAACATCGGGACCGGCAAATAACAGCTTTCCCCTGGTATTCGTCGAAGGGAAAAGCCATTCCGGCTTCGCACTCAATCCAAGCGCTACAGATCCTGCATCCGCATTGCGCCCATTCATAAATATCCCCTGCCGGCAACGGCGTCGGTCAGCTGCGTCAGCGCCTGTTTCAGATAGGCACGCTGGGTCGCGATATTGATTCGGATGAAGCCGTCGCCATCGGGACCGAACATGTCGCCGCAATCTAACCACAAACCTGCCTCATCTTCGATAAAGCGCTCCAGATCCTTGCCGAACAAACCGAGCGCACGGCAGTCCACCCAGGCCAGATACGTTCCCTGGGCTTCGATAAGGCGCAATTGGGGAGCATTTGCCGCCAGATGCTCGGCAAGCAGCTTCCAATTCCCCTCCAGGTAGTCTTTCAGCTGCGCCAGCCACTCCCCTCCCAGCTGGTAGCAGAGCTGGGTCGCCAAAAGCCCCATGGTGTTCCCGTGGCTGAAACCGGCACAGAACGCCTCCCATTTGAAGGCGTCATGCAATTCCTTGTTGAAGATGGCGATATTGCTCGTCTGCAAGCCGGCAAGGTTGAAGGTCTTTCCCACGCTCGTGCAGATAATCGAATGGTTCCTCGCTTCATCCCCCAGCGTTGCCACAGACGTATGGGAATAACCTGGACGCACGAAGTCCATATGGATTTCGTCGCTCACCACAATCACGTCATGGGCCAAGCAAATGCGCATCAAGGCTTTCAGCTCTTCGGCGGTCCACACCCTACCCACGGGGTTGTGGGGATTGCACAGCAAGAACAGCTTGACCTGGTTTTCAACGATCGCCCGCTCGAAAGCTTCGAAGTCGATCGAGTAGGCCCCGTCCTCGTACACGAGCGGCGCATTCACCACGTTGCGCCCATTATTCTTCACCACACCGCTGAAAGGGTAATAGACCGGCTGCTGGATCAGCACCGCATCGCCAGGGTCGGTGAAGGCCCGCACCGCAGTCGCCAGGGCGAACACGATTCCCGGGGTCAGAACGAAGCACTCTTTCGGCGCGCTCCAACCGTAACGGGAGGAAAGCCAGTCATTCACCGCATCGTAATAGGCGTCGCCTTCAATGGTGTAGCCGAAAATACCATGCGCAACGCGCTCGGAAAGCGCATCGGTCACCTCGCCGGGCAAGGCAAAATCCATGTCCGCCACCCAAAGCGGCATCAAATCGGAAGAGCGATGCGAGGATTCGGCGGAATCGAACTTGAGGGAATCGGTCCCACGGCGTTCGATGGGGGTATCGAAATCGTAATGCTTCATGGCTAGGCTCCTCTGCTCACTCGGATCAGAACTGGCAACACGCCTCCAACATGCGCCAAAACAGCATCTTCATGCAAGCGCTTTCCGGAAAAACCAAAGACTCCGCCCGCATTCCGAACAGCATGCGCGGCTCGAAAGAGCATGTTGCAGAGCCCGAATGGCACTTCCGCAACAAGAATCCAAGCACTCGAAGGCGCCCATGACCGCTTGGGCCCAAACGAGACCCTGCAAAGCAAGCCCAGCTCCCGCACCCCAGATGAAAGCAGCGAATCCCCTTGTGAGCACCCCCTTGTTCACGTATCATGAATAGGTGAACGTTCGGTCACAATGAAGGAGCTCCCATGGATGAGAAGATCTCGATCAGGCTTTCCTTTGCGGCAAGCATCATCCTCTTGATCGCGGGCCTGGTCTTCCTATTCCTGAGCATCCGCGGGCACGGGGGCTCCACGCATCCTCTCGCCATAGCCCTTGCATGCATCGCCGTTGCCAACGCACTCACCGTCGTGCGCAATCGGAAGATCGCCAAGCAGAAGAAGGACGATCGATTAGAAAACGCTGAGTAGCACCTTCGTAGACTATCGCGAACCTGCCCGTTCGGCCCCTTTTCAAGCAGGCTCGAAAAACGCAAAGCGCATTTCTTGAGATTCGATAGAGCACACCGAAAACGGCAACACCGACAACACGCTGTGCAATAATCAAGTTCATCGGGGACAAAACAGCCCCGCCGCACAGAGCGAAAGGATGCATCATGGCAACCGATATCAAGTCCCTCATCGCCGGTTTGAACCCTCAGGAACTTGCCGAGTACACCGCCGCAGTCCTTGCTGCAGAATCTACCGAAGACGTCATCGCCTTCGCTGCGGAAAAAGGACAGCGGATCGACGAGGAAGCCGCACAGGCGCTCATCGCCCAGGCCAAGGCCGCATCCTCCGAGGAAATCCCCATCGACGAGCTGGACAATGTTGCCGGCGGCTGCAACGACTTCCCCTGCAAGACCTATATGTGCTAGGGCCATCCGTTCTACTGCCAACCGATGGAAAGCGTCCATCATAAACATTCACGATTCAACCATGCCGTACAGGATCCA
>SFII01000146.1 GCA_004555335.1 Coriobacteriaceae bacterium
GCGCTGGCGGGGGAGGGCGATATTCGCCGGGCGGTATTGCCCCACAGCATCGACTTTATCGGCGAGGAGGTGTTCTCCGGCTGCGTGAAGCTGGAGGAGGTCGTTCTGCCGCCTAAAGTGCGTGAGCTGCACGCCGCCGTCTTTTCCGGCTGCGAGAGCTTGCACACCGTCCTTTTGCCCGATGAGCTGACCATGATCGGCGAGGGGGCGTTCCTCAACTGCACGGCCCTGCGGCAGATTCGTCTGCCCCAGGCCCTGCGCGAGATTCGCGAGCTGGCGTTCTGGGGCACGGCGCTGGAGGAGATCAGCGTTGGCGAAAAGGTGGAGCTGATCGGTGACAGTGCGTTTTACGATTGCAGGGCACTAAAAAGGGCGGAGGTGCTGAATCCCCGCGCCGACATGAAGCGGGATGTGTTTGGCAACTGTCCGGCGCTGATGGAGGGATATATCGCACCGGGATTCCCCCGGGAGGGGAACCGCGAGGCAGAATTGCTTTGCAGTATGCTGTGGTGTACCTGCCCGGAAAGACACACCGAACAAACGGCTGAGCGCGCCGAAAAGTGCCTGCGTGAGCGGCAGGCGGAGGTCATGGAGCAGGTGCTTAAACAAAACGCCGACGCCGTCATGACAGGATTGGTGCGGCGGCGCTTGCTCTCACCGGCGCATATCGACGACTATGTGGCGAAAGCCGTTCAAAGAGGATTGACGGAGATCACCGCCTTGCTGCTGCAGGCAAAAGGCACAGCACGAGATGAGACAGAAGAGGAGTTTGCACTATGAACATTGCTGAGGCGAAACATCAGATCCGCGACGCCATGAGGGCGTATTTTACCCGCGACGAATTCGGCAATTTCCGTATTCCGGCGGAGAGCCAGCGCCCTGTATTCCTGATGGGCCCTCCGGGCATCGGCAAGACCGCCATCATGAAGCAGGTGGCGCAGGAACTGGGTGTGGGCCTGCTTTCGTATTCCATGACACATCACACGCGCCAGAGTGCGCTGGGCCTGCCCTTCATCGTGGATAAGGAATTCGGCGGTAAGACCTACAGCGTTTCCGAATACACCATGAGCGAGATCATCGCGAGCGTCTACGAGCTCATGGAGGCATCGGGCGTCGCCGAGGGCATCCTGTTCCTGGACGAGATCAACTGCGTTTCCGAAACCCTTTCGCCTGTGATGCTGCAGTTCTTGCAGTACAAGGTCTTCGGTCGCCATCGCGTGCCCGACGGCTGGATCGTGGTCACGGCAGGCAACCCGCCCGAGTACAACGATTCCGTGCGCGAGTTCGACGTGGTCACTTGGGACCGCCTGAAGCGCATCGACGTGGAGCCCAGCTACGAGGCATGGCGCAACTATGCCGTTTCCAAGAGCGTGCATCCCGCGGTGCTGAGCTATCTGGATGCGAAGAAGGACGACTTCTACCAGGTGGAAACCGCTATGGGCGGCAAGCGCTTCGGCACCGCGCGCGGATGGGACGACCTTTCCACCATGATCCGATTGTACGAGCAGAACGGCCTGGTCGTGCGCGAGCGCTTGATCGGCCAGTACCTGCAAAGCCCCCGTATCGCGAAGGACTTTGCGGTGTATTACGACCTGTTCTGCAAGTACCGTTCCGACTATCAGGTGGACAAGATCCTGGGCGGGCAGGCGAGCGAGGCCATCATCGATCGCGCGAAGGCCGCACGCTTCGACGAAAGGCTCGCCTTGGTGGGCTTGCTGCTGGATTCGCTGGATTCCCAGTTCAACCGGATCGCCCTGCAGGAAGGCGCTCTGAAGGGCCTGTTGGAAGCCCTGGGCAGGATACGCAACGACATGGCGTCCATGGCGCTTATGCCCATGATGGCCATCGACGAGGAAGTCGCCCGCCAGGAACGCATGCTCGAGGCGCTCACCGCGGCATCGGGCAGGCAGGACGCTGCCGAGCGCATCGGCCTGCGCGTGATCGGCCTGCTCCAGGACCAGAAGGCGCTGGTGGCGGACCAGTACGACCCCAATGCGGCATTCAAGCTGCTGAAGGGCGACTACGACCGAGAAAAGGCCGAGCTCGCCCAGCTTGCCGAGGCCGTGGGCAAACAGCTTTCCAATCTGTTCGGCTTCTGCGAGGCTGCCTTCGGCGAGGGCCAGGAAATGCTCATCGTGGTGACGCAGCTCACGTCCAGCCCCCAGGCGAGCAGGTTCATTGCCAAGTACGGCTGCGAAGAGTACTTCGCCCACAACAAGGAGCTTCTGTTCTACGAGCGCCATATGGAAATCCTCAAGGACATGGAAGAGCTCGACCTTGATTAGCTTCGGCGGTATCGAGTGGGAGGCGATCGCCTGCGAGCAGGGCTGCACGCTGCTTCTTGCGTGCGAGCCCGTGTGCCTGCGCGCCTTCCACGACCGCAAGCGCTGCCCCGAATGGAATAAGAGCGCCATCAGGGCGTATCTGAACGGGGAATTCCTCGATCGCTTCAGCCTATCTGAGCGTGCTTGCATCCAGCCCGTCCTGGTGGTGAACGGGGCTTCCACCCGGCGTACCGGCAATGCGAGCGACACGGTGGATTCGGTCTTCCTGCTTTCGGAGGGCGAGGCGCGCTCGATCGATCCCGAACTGCGCAAAGCCGGCTGCCGCTGGTGGCTCCGCACTCCGGGCGCCGACTCCTACTACATCGCGCATGTGGAGCCGCGCGGGGCGGTGTCATCGTTCGGCAGCACGGCGATAAGCGAGAACATCGGCGTGCGCCCGGCGTTGTGGGTGCGCCTTGATGGAGCGGGTTTGCCTGCTGACGGCGCGCGCCTGCCCGCTTCCGCGTTGGATGCCCTTCCCGCGGGGAGGGCGGAAGCTGGTGGGGAAGTCTCGTCGGATAACGCCACGGCTCCGGGCGTGAGCACGACCGAACCTTCCGCCTTCGCCTTCGGGGCCTTGGATGCGGCGACCAAGCTGCGCGTGGAAGCGGATTATCTGGCATCCCTTTCCGATGGCTTGCGGCCTTTGAACCCCCTGTTCCATGACCATGCGGCACGTCAGTCGAAGAAGCTGCTTGAGCTGGCGCTTTCCCGGCGCGATTCCGGCGACATCCTTACGGGGATGATCCGCGAGGGCTTGGTGACGGCGCGCAATATCGATCAGATCTTGGAAAAGGTCACCCAGCTGGGCGATGTCGACCTTATGGCCATGCTGCTCGACTTCAAGAGCCGGGGCCTCAGCGCCGAAGACCTCGAGCGCGAAGAGCGTAGGCGCGAAAACGAGGCGCTGCGCCTGTTCAACCCCTGGTCGGTCGAAGAGCTGAAGAAGGTGTGGAAGTTCACCCGCACCGATGAAGGCGCGGTCATCACCGCATATTCGGGCCAGGGCCCCATCGTTGCCGTCCCCGAAACCATCGGACGCCTGCCCGTCGTGGGCCTTAACTGCGATTTCCCCCGCGAGGCAGCGCATCTGCTGCTTCCCGATATACCGGTTCCCACTTGCGCTTTTGAGGGAACCGTCCATGCTTCGCAGCGGTTTGCCCAG
>SFII01000147.1 GCA_004555335.1 Coriobacteriaceae bacterium
GGAGCTGGGCGGCGTGAACCGCCTGGCCCCCATGGCCGACTGGGGCGCCGCCATCGTGCGCGGCACACAGGACGGCCTGGCCCACTACGACCCCGCCGAGGTGGAGTTTGCCATGTATCTGCCCGAGGCGCACATCCTGGGCGCCGCTGCCGCCAGGAAGCCCGGCAGTCCTGTCAAGCTGGGCACGCAGGGCATCGATGCCGTATTCACCCACGAAATCCGCGGGATCCAGATTGTCGGGCAGGGTGCAGGCGCACAGGTCTATGCGCTTGCGTCCCGGTTCGGGATTCATGGTCTGATCGATAAAGCCCAGAGCACGGTCGGCGGCACGTTGCCCCGCTTCGTCTCCGTCGAACAGGTAGACGATCTTCTTCCCCGCATGGCGCGAGAGGATGCGGATGTGCTGCCTGGTGAGCGCGGTTCCCAAGGTGGCGACCGCATTGGTCATACCCGCCTCATGCAGGGCGATCACGTCGGTGTAGCCTTCGACCACCAGCGCCACACCGGTGGAAGTCATCGCCGACTTGGCACGGTCGAGTCCGTAGAGCACGCTCGACTTATGGAAGAGCGGCGTCTCCTGGCTGTTGAGGTACTTGGGTTCGCCCTTCCCCACCACGCGGCCGCCGAAGGCGATGCAGTCGCCTTGGTCGTCGAAGATGGGGAACATGATGCGGTTGAAGAAACGGTCCTGCGGGGGCTTTCCCTCATACCGGGTCACCACGTTCGCGTCGACCATTTCCTTGACGGAATACCCCTTCGAGGAAAGATGCGAATACAGCGCCTTGCGCCCCGGCGCAAAACCCAACTGCCACGACCTGGGTACCGAACCGCCCAATCCCCTGCCGGAAAGATAGGCACGCGCTGCGTCCGCTTCGGATGACTTTCCGCGCATCAACTGCAGATGGTAGAACTCGCAGCTTTCCTTGCACACTTCCTTCAGCCGCGCCTTATAGGAACGCGATGCCGCGTTTCGTCCCGTTTCATGGATTTCGATTCCCGCACGGTCGGCAAGCTTGCGCACGGCATCGGGGAAATCGATGTCCTCGGACTTCATGATGTAAGAGAAGACGTCGCCGCCCTCATGGCAGCCGAAGCAGTAGAACAGCTGGGTGGCAGGGTCGATCTGGCACGAAGGGGACCGCTCTTCGTGGAAGGGGCAGCAGCACCAGAAGGTGCGCCCCTTCTGGCGAAGGGGGATGCGGTCGGAGAACACGGATACGATATCGCTCGCTTCCCTAACCTTCCGGATGTCCTCGTCGCTGATTCCCATGGGGCTTGCCCGCCTTCCGATGCCTTCCCAACCTTGTCGACGGCGATTCTGCACAGGCACGCACTTGAGGAATCCAAAACCCCCTGCCATAGGAAACGCCCACCCGCTTGCCTATGGGCAAGCGTCCTGATAAGTTGACGCCCCCTTGCGCTATGCCTGCGCGGATACCGCGCATTCCCTACAGAATATCGCGGACGATACCGCGCATCACTAAAGATTTTCGCGAACCCAGGCTATATTTTCCATGACGGTTCTGATGAGTTCGTCAACCGATGCGAAATCGATGAGGGGACGCAGCCAATGAACGAACTGCACCTGGATGTCCTGGCCGTAGATGTCGCCTTCGAAATCCAGGATATGCACTTCGCAATACGCATCCGTGCGCCCTTTGAAGGTAGGGCTCACCCCCACCGAGACCGCCGCCTTGTACGCAAGGCCATCGACGACGGCATATGCCGCATACACGCCCTCGCGCAGGACGCGGCGAGTGGGCTCGACTATAAGGTTCGCCGTCCGAAAACCCATATCGCGGCCTTCTCCCCTGCCTGCAACCACACGGTCATGCAAGGTATAGGGCCGGGTGAGCAGGCGCGCGGCTTCGGCGACTTCGCCTTTTTCCAAGAGCCTGCGGATGCGCGTCGCGGTGACCGGCCCGCCTTCGACCTGCAGCAGGTCGCAAGAGCACACGTGCATGCCGCTTCGAGCCCCCCACGAACGGAGCGTTTCGACGGTACCCGCCGCCCGCGCACCGAAACGGATGTCCGACCCCACATGAAGGCTTTCGGGAACGTTTCCCGCGAATACCGCCTCAAGGAAGTCGCATGGGGCAAGCCCCGCGAACTGCTCGGTGAAGGGCAGCACCACAACGGCATCCACGCCCTGCCGGGCGAGCATGTCAATGCGGTCGCCATTGGAAAGCAGCTTGCGCAAACGATCCGGATGGAAGCGCTCGTCGGGATCGATGTCGAAGGTCAACACCACGCTTGCGATACCCAGTTCGCGCGCCCGACTGCAGGCAGATTCGATAAGGAACCTGTGTCCGCAGTGCACGCCATCGAAAACCCCGAATGCGCAGGAGCAGTCCATAAGCACCTGGCGGGCTTCGGGCTGGTCGATCTTATATACGGCCGACACGGGCAACCCCATTCGCAAAGCCGCAACGGCTTTTCAGCACGCGGCGCTTCTGATCGAACTGGTAGATGGCAGCCACCTTGTTGTCTGCGATCAGGCACACCGATTCCCTATCGCCCAAGGGCTCGAAGGACTCGATCACCCCGCTGGTGCAGGAGTCATAATCCAAGCCCCGCGCTGCGGAGAGCTCGTAGCAGAACAGGCGCAGGCCCTTCACAGGAAGGAACCTTCCCACGCTCACATCCGCCGACTGCTTTTCGTTCAGGAAGACGAAGCGCAAACCCAGAAGCTTCACCGGGTCGATCAGGCTGCCGAAGGGATCGGCCTCCAGCTGCTCTAAGGAAACGCAGTTCTGCACCATCAGATACCCCGCCTGGATACGTCGCAGTTCGCCCACATGGGCACAGGTGCCCAGATCGCGCCCGGTATCGCGCGCAATGGAGCGCACGTAGGTGCCAGCGGACACATGCGCCTCGACACGCCAGGAAAGCACGTCGTCCTGCGTCTCGATACCCAGAAGGCGCGTGCTGTAGATTTCGATATCGCGCGGGGTCAGTTCGACCGAATCCCCTTTACGAGCGGCCTCGTAGGACTTCTTCCCGTTCACCTTGATAGCCGAATAGGCGGGAGGCATCTGCTTGCAGGGACCTACGAGCCCGGCAAGGTATTCCCGTGCGAAACCCTCGTCGGAAAGCCGTTCGGGCACGGGCGCCTGCTCGATGACGGCACCCTGCGCATCGTCGGTATCGGTGGCGCTGCCGAAGGCGATAGTGAACTCGTAGACCTTGTCGTGCGAGGTCAGAAGGGCATTCAACCTAGTAGCAGGACCCACGCATACCGCAAGTGCCCCGGTTGCATCGGGGTCGAGCGTTCCCATATGCCCGCACCTGCGCTCGCCGAAGATACGGCGGACGCGGTTGACCACATCATGGCTGGACATGCCGGCGGGCTTGTCGATGCCCACGATCAGGGACAAGTCGGTTGTAGAGCGCTTTGCCACGCATTCCCCCTAGAAAAGATCGGTCAATTCCTTTTTCACCAGGCGCAGGGCATCGTTCATCGACCCGCGCACAGTGAA
>SFII01000148.1 GCA_004555335.1 Coriobacteriaceae bacterium
TCGCTTGCGTACCCATTCTCTGGACGCTCGTCCTTGCGGGGCGCGCAATCAAGTTGCGAATCAAGATGCGGAAGAACCGCACTGCGTAGGTGGACACATCGTTGGATTGGTCGATGGTGAAGGTCTGCGTGTAGATGATCGGTTCGGCGAAAACGATGGCGAGCACGGAAAGCAGGCCGAGCACCACCATGCAGATGTTCATGATGTTCGATCCGTAGCGGTTCGCACCCGATTCACCGTGGCGTTCCCGCTCCAGCATCAGTACCGGCAGGAATGCGGCCGAAAGCAGGCCTCCTGCAACCAGTTCGTAGATGACATTGGGGAGGTTGTTGGCAACCTGGTAGGCGGATGTGATGATGGTATTGCCCAGGGCAAAGGCCATCGCCCAGGTTCTGACCAGGCCCGTGAAACGCGAGGCGAGGGTAGCGATGGTCATGAAGGCGGTGCTTTTCATGACCGAGCTGGCAGTATCCTCCAGCTGTTCTGCGTGCTTTGGTTCTTGCATTGCATTGTCTTTCGAGCGCGGATTGTAGACTTTTCCAAATAGAAAATGTTAGCAAAACGGGATGATAGTGCTTGCTTGATAGGTCAATAACCACACTGCCTGCATGAGTGCTTTCGGCTATACTATGCAGGGTTGAAGGCGGGATGGGTATTCCCGCCAAGACCATCTGCTTTGCGCCATGTGCTTCGGAAAGGGACGCGGATGGACGTTCTCATCATACAAAACGGCTCTAATCCCAAAGCGGTCGATGCATCCCATATGCTCACCGCCTTCTTGGCGTCTCAGGGAATCGATTCGACGATCATCGGTGCGTATGATGACTTCGATATGGAAATCGGGGATTTCGGTCTGATCGTATCCTTGGGAGGGGACGGGACCATGCTGCGGGCCTCGCATATCGCGGGCACGAGCGGGGTGCCTATCCTGGGTTTGAACTTCGGCCATCTGGGCTTTCTGGTGAACAAGAGCGACAATGGCGTCATCGATGCCGTCACTGCTGCCATCTGCGGCGATGTCGTTCGCGAAGAGCGCACGAACTTCGTAGTGGAAGTACTTTGCGATGGGGACGACGAAAACGCCTTCGATTCGGCTTTCTGCTCGCCCGACCTCCTTCCTGCGGGTAGGCGTTTCCGCGGCTTGAATGAGGCTGCCCTGACGCGCGGTCCTTCGGGGAGGATCATCGATCTTTCCTATTCGGTTTCCGGCGAGCATGTCGCAAGCATCAGAAGCGATGGCATCGTTGTCGCAACTGCCACCGGGTCGACCGCCTATGCGCTTTCCGTGGGAGGTCCCTTGGTGGCTCCCGGCTTCGGCGGTTTGGTAATCGTCCCCGTCGCGCCCCATACCCTTGTCGCACGTGCCCTGCTGACCGACCCCCAGGATGTGGTGGAAATCGAGCTCGAATCGAACAGCGCGAATAACGAGGCGACGTTGATCGTGGACGGGGAGATGATGGATTTCGAGACTCCCATCAGGCGCATCCGCGTCTTCAAGGGCGAAGAGCCCACGGTGATGCTCCAATACCGTAAGGAAGGCTTCTACGAGCACGTTTCCAACGTGTTCTTCAAGTAGCGTAAGCCCTGCCCTCCGTGCATATTCGACTTCGCTGCATCCGCGATATCACTTTCCAACACCGCAAGCCCCTCCGTACGGAGGGGCTTGCTTGCTTCGGGGACCGGCTGGCCCGTGGGATTCCCGGAGTGGATCCCCGCCCCTGGATCCCGAGCTGCCTGCGGGCCTTCCGGGCGCGGTTTCAAGCGAACCGGGAACGAAAACACCCCTGACGAAAACACCCCTTCCGCTTGGGAAGGGGTGTGGTGCATCTCGTTAGGTACAGGGATTCGCGCGGTCTACTTGTGGTAGTAGCGGCGCAGCTCGTACTTGGGCTCGCAGCAGACGTTGATTCCCAGGGTGCGGTAGAGCTTTTCGTCGGTGGGGGAGATGATGACCGAGAAGAAGGCATCGCATCCGTTGAGCTTGTGGATGTTGTCGAGCAGCTGGGATGCCATGTCATTGGTGACCGAGCTGATGGACAGCGCGATGAGCGTCTCGTCCGAATGCAGGCGCGGGTTCTTGTGATGCAGATGGTCGGTCTTCAGCTTGCAGATGGGCTCGATGACCGAGTCGGTGATCACGTTGATGTCGGGCGTGTTGGAAAGATGCTTGAGCGCATTCATGAGCAGGGAGCTTGCCGCGCCGAGCAGGTTGGAGGTCTTGCCGGTCACCACGGTGCCGTCGGGCATGACCATGGCACCCGCAGGTGCGCCTGTGGCTTCTTCCTTAAGCAGGGCCGCGCTGCGTGCGGGGGAGAGGTTGGAATTGACTCCTGCCTGCTGCATGAGCAGCTCCAGCTTGGGGATCTGCTCTTCGCCCATGCCGGTGCGCTTCACATTCACGCAGGTCTGGAAATAGCGCCTCACGATTTCCATGCGTGCTGCCTCGCAGACGGCATCGTCGTCGAAGATCGCATTGCCCGCCATGTTCACTCCCATGTCGGTGGGGGAGTTGTAGGGGCTTTCGCCCAGGATCTGGGTGAGCATGGACTTAAGCACGGGGAAGATCTCGATGTCGCGGTTGTAGTTGACGGTGGTCTTCCCGTAGGTTTCCAAATGGAAGGGGTCGATGGCGTTGCAGTCGTCCAGGTCGACGGTTGCCGCTTCGTATGCGATGTTCACCGGATGCTTCAAGGGCAGGTTCCAGACGGGGAAGGTCTCGTACTTGGCGTAGCCTGCGTTGATTCCGCGCTTGTGCTCGTGGTACAGCTGGGAAAGGCAGGTTGCCATCTTGCCCGAGCCGGGGCCAGGGGCGGTTACTACGACCAGAGGACGGGTGGTTTCCACGTAGTCGTTCAAGCCGAAGCCCTTTTCGCTTGCGATATGCTCGATGTCGAAGGGGTAACCGGCGATGGGGTAGTGGAGGTAGCTGGAAATGCCCAGGCTGTCCATGCGGTTGCGGAAGGCATCGGCGTTGGGCTGGTTGGCGTACTGGGTGA
Organism: Coriobacteriaceae bacterium; assembly: GCA_004555335.1. Taxonomy (GTDB): domain Bacteria; phylum Actinomycetota; class Coriobacteriia; order Coriobacteriales; family Eggerthellaceae; genus W1P20-047. The sequence continues at coordinate 2,997 of SFII01000148.1, forward strand.
TGACGACGCTGCTGACGTAGAAGCCCATGGAGCGCAGGATGTCCATCAAGCGCAGCACTTCCTGCTCGTAGGTAATGCCGAGGTCTCCGCGCACCTTGCTCTTCTCGATGTGGTTTGCGTTGATGGAGATGATGATTTCGACGTCGTCGACCAGGCTCTTCAGCATGTTGATCTTGGTGTCGGGCGCGAATCCGGGGAGCACGCGCGCGGCATGGTAGTCATCGAAGATCTTACCGCCGAATTCCAGGTAGAGCTTTCCTCCGAATTCATTGATTCGTTCCCTGATGTGCTGTGCCTGAAGCTGGATGTATTTGTCGTTGTCGAAACCGGTTCGCATGCCTTGATATCTCCCTCCGTGCTGTTCGCATCGGTTTTTTGTACAACCGCTTCAGTATACCTTGCTTCGCCGGGCTTTTGGCCCCTCCCTTATCCGTGCCG
>SFII01000023.1 GCA_004555335.1 Coriobacteriaceae bacterium
TTCTTCTTCGACGATGATTTCGCCTACGCCGCTTTCCTCGGCAACGCGAACCAGCTCGCGGATCTGATTGATGTCCACGTAATCTTCCTCCTTGGTTCCGGATACTTCCTTGTCCATAAGGAAGTCAACTCGTTCGGATGTGCGGTGCTTGCTCAGGTACGTACGGGCGGATGCGGGGAACATCGCATACATGAGCACGTCTTCCTCGGTGCGCGCCAGGTCGCCGATTTCGTCTTCCAGTTCGGAGAACGTGGTGGTGACCAGGGAGCCGGGAGACACGTTGGGATCGAGCACGGGGGTGTCGCCAACGACCTTGGCCATGATCTCCGGATCGATGGGACCGGGGGCCTTGCCGTAGTATCCGCACAGGTAATCCTTCATTTCCTTGGAAACCACGCCCCAGCGCTTGCCGGTCAGGACGTTGAATACCGCCTGGGTGCCGACGATCTGGCTCATGGGGGTTACCAGCGGCGGATAGCCCACTTCTGCGCGGACCTTGGGGATTTCCTTCATCACCTCGTCCAGGCGGTCGACGGCATTCTGGGTTTCCAGCTGGGAAACCAGGTTGCTCATCATGCCGCCGGGAACCTGATGGCTGTACACCTGCATATGGAGCAGGGAGGACACGCCGCGCTTGTAGTGGTTGCGACGGCGAACTTCTTCCCAGTATTCGGCGATCTCGAACAGCAGGTCCAGGTCGAGGCCGGTGTCATAACGGCTTTCCTGCAGGGAAGCCACGATCATCTCTGCTGCAGGATGGCTGTTGCCGAATGCCAGAGGCGCACTGGCGACGTCGGCGATTGCCGCGCCGGCCTCTGCCGCTTTGAGGATGTTGGCAGGCGCCATACCGCCGACATAGTGGCAGTGCACATGAACGGGCAAGCCGATTTCGGCATTCAGGGCCTTCACCATACGCTCGGTGCGATAAGGGGTGAGCATGCCGGCCATGTCCTTGATGGCGATGGAATCGGCACCCATGTCCTTCAGCTGCTGGGCGTATTCCAGATAGCTGTCCAGGGTGTGGACGGGGCTGATGGTGTAGCTGATCGCACCTTCGAACCAGCCGCCGCATTCCTTGATGGCATCGGCGTTGTCCTTGATGTTGCGGGCGTCATTCAATGCGTCGAACACGCGGAACACCTGCACGCCATTGCGCTTGGCAGCCTTGATGAAGCGGTTGCAGATCTCGCGGGAATAGTGCTTATAGCCGACCAGGTTCTGGCCACGGGAAAGCATGGCGAGGTCGGTGTTGGGAGTCATTGCCTTGATCGATCGGAGACGCTCCCAAGGATTCTCATCCAAGAAGCGAAGGCAGGTGTCAAAGGTAGCACCGCCCCAGGCCTCGATCGCCCAATAACCGACACGGTCCATCTTGGGCAGAATCGGCAGCATGTCGCCGATAGGCATTCGCGTCGCCCACAGGGACTGCTGGCCGTCGCGAATGGTCGTATCCATGATTTGAAGTTTTGGCACGTCTGCACCTCCTTTTCTTGTCAAAGATTGCATTATAGGGGATGCGGCAAAGCGCGTCCCTTGGCAGTTGCATTAATTGTATAAGGAACACACCCGCCAACCGGTAATCAATCGGTAGAACAGGCGAAAGAACCTTTCCACGGTTAATGCGCTACTTTTCAAGGATGAACCCTTGCCCCGACCTTTGCCATTGTTCAGAATGAATCGTTAACGAATCGGAAACATCCACGCCATCCGGCCCGGCAAGGCCCCCGCTTGCGGGCCTAAGCGTGCGATGTCTCGAAAAAAAAGGAGTGAGAAAAAGAAATGAAAGCACTCGCGAAGAAATGGATGGACACGAGTCTCATCCTTCGCATCGTCTGCGGACTGATCATCGGCACGGTCCTGGCGCTCGTCGCACCCGGAGTAGGTGTGATCTCGCTTTTGGGCACCCTGTTCGTAGGCGCCTTGAAGGCCGTGGCACCCATCCTGGTCTTCTTCCTGGTCATGGGAGCCCTGAGCCGTAAGGCCGCGGGCGGCGGAATGAAGACGGTCCTTATCTTCTACGTCGCCGCAACCATCATCGCAAGCTTGGTCGCCGTTGCCGCAAGCTTCATCTTCCCCATCACGGTAACGCTCACCGACGCCGTCGTGCAGGATTCCCCCGCAGGCGTGGGCGAGGTCCTGACCAACCTTCTGACCAACGCCGTCGCGAATCCCGTCGACGCCCTGGCAAACGCCAACTACCTGGGCATCCTCGCCTGGGCATGCATCCTGGGCGTGGCCCTGCGCTTTGCGGGCGAAGGCACCAAGAGCATCCTCGACGATATCGCCGGCGCGGTGCGCACCGCCGTGCTGTGGATCATCCAGCTCGCCCCCTTCGGCATCCTGGGCCTGGTCTATTCCAGCGTTTCCAGCAGCGGCCTGGCCATCTTCACCGAATACGGCATGCTTTTGGCAGTGCTCGTGGGCTGCATGCTCTTCATCGCACTGATCACCAATCCCCTGCTTGCCTGGGCGGCTTTCCGCAAGAACCCCTATCCTTTGGTCCTGCGCACGCTCAAGGACTCCGCTCTGACCGCGTTCTTCACCCGCAGCTCCGCAGCGAACATCCCCGTGAACATGACCCTGTGCGAGAAGCTGGGCTTGGATAAGGACCTGTATTCGGTATCCATCCCCCTGGGCGCCACCATCAACATGGGCGGTGCCGCAGTGACCATCTCCGTCATGGCAATGGCCGCAGCGCACACCGTGGGCGTTTCGGTCGACCTGCCCACCGCAGTCATCCTGTGCGTGCTGGCGGCCGTCTCCGCTTGCGGCGCATCCGGCGTTGCCGGCGGATCGCTGTTGCTTATCCCCATCGCCTGCTCCCTTCTGGGCATCGGCAATGACATCGCCATGCAGATGGTGGGCATCGGTTTCATCGTCGGCGTCATCCAGGACTCCTGCGAGACCGCGCTGAACTCCAGCTCCGACGTCCTGTTCACCGCATCCACCGAATACCGCGCCATGCGCAAGGCCGGCCTGGATTTCAAGCCCGGCAAGGATGTCCGGGCTCCCGAAGCCGAAGACGCCGCCGCATAGGCCGCGCTCGGGAAAAGGCGCTCGCCTCTGCCGAAAACGATCGAAGGCGCTCGGATTCCCGAGCGCCTTTGCTTTGCCCGGAATGCCCCAGGCATACGAAAACGCCCGGGATGGGCATCCCGGGCGTTTCAGGGTCATCGAATGCTATCGATTGGAAGGCCGATTAGACCCTCTTCACGAAGCGGCCATCGCGGGTGTCGACCTGAACGACTTCGCCGACTTCGATGTACATGGGAACCTGGACGACCGCACCGGTTTCCAGGGTTGCGGGCTTGGTGCCGCCCTGGACGGTATCGCCCTTGAAGCCGGGATCGGTTTCGGAAACTTCCAGCTCAACGAACATCTGGGGCTCGATGCTGATCAGTTCCTCGCCGGCGTACAGCAGGGTTGCCTCGTCGTTTTCCTTCAGCCACTTGGCGTTGTCGCCGATGACCTCGACGGGGATACCTTCCTGCTCGAAGGTGTTGTTGTCCATGAAGTAGTAGTCTGCACCGTCGTTGTACAGATACTGCATCTTGCGGGTTTCCAGGCGAACAGACTCGAACTTGGTACCGGCGTTGAAGGTTTCGTCCAGGATGCGCTGGGTACGGATGTCGCGCAGTTTGGTACGAACGAAAGCACCGCCCTTACCGGGCTTCACGTGCTGGAATTCCACGATGGTCCAGAGCTTGTTCTTATGCTCGATGCACATGCCGTTCTTGAAGTCGGCGGTAGAGATTGCCATATTTTCCTCCCTAGATAATCAATCCAGCGCTAGATTATAACCATATCATGGGGCGATTGGGTGAAAACTTCGAAGCCCTTCTCGGTGATTACACCGAAGTCCTCCAATCTCATGCCGAATTCGCCCTCGATGTAGATTCCCGGTTCCACGGTCACCACATTGCCGCACTGAAGCGGTGCGTTGTTGCGATGAGCCAGCACGGGCGATTCGTGGATATCCAAACCCACGCCATGGCCCAGAGCATGGCCCATCTTCCCCGCGAACCCCCCTTCGGCCAGGATGTCCTCGGCGAGCCTTTGCGCCGCCGCCCCGGAAACCCCGGGGGCGAGCATGGCCTCGACCCGCTCGTTCGCCTCGCGCAGGACCCGATACGCCTGCACCATCCTGGCATCGGGCTTGCCGATGAACACCATGCGGGTCATGTCGGAGCAGTAGCCCCGCGCCCGTGCACCGAAGTCCATCACGACGCACTGCCCCGCTTCCAGGCGGGTATCGCCCGGAATCGCATGGGGGCTCGCACCGTTGGCCCCGCATGCCACGATCGATGAGAAGGCCAAGCCCTCCGCGCCGTTGCGCAGCATGTAGTCCTCCAGCTCGACCTGGACCTGGCGTTCGGTCATTCCCGGCTTCATGAAGCCGCAGATATGGTCGAATGCCGCATCCGTCACCGCCTGGGCTGCCTTCATGCATTCGACCTCATGGGCATCCTTCACGCTTCTCAGGCCCAGGATCAGATCGCTCGTTTCCTCGATAACGACCGGGTTCTCCCGCCCGACAAGCCCCTTTTCGCCCAAGGCGCGCTCGATGGCCCGGAACTCCGCAAGCGGGATGCCGTCTTCGATACCCAAGCGTTCGCTGCCGCAGAGCAGGGAGACGAGCCATTTCGCATGGGCCATGCTCTCCCCATCCACATCCCAGGGACCCCCTTGGACGCATCGCTTGAACGCCGCGATGTAGCGCGAATCGGTATGCAGAAGGCAACGGTGAGCATCCAGGAACGCCGCGTGGGCGGATTCGCTGTCGAAGACCCCTTCGAAGGCGCTCAGCCAGGCGATGTTGGAGGTATCGCGGACGAACATGGCATCCAATCCGCGCCGCGCCATCTCGTCTTTCAGACGTTCGATGCGCCCTTCGCTTGCAGCTTGCGAAGCGGCAGCCATGTTAACGCACCCCCTTCGATCGAGCCCAGGCCCCCAGATGCTCGCGAAGCACATCGGGGCCCACCTCGCGCACCACCCAGCTTCCGGGCGCCTTGGGGATAACGAAGCGGATCTTGCCGCCGCGCGTCTTCTTATCCGAAAGCATGGCATCGATCACGGTATCGGCATCGGCGGAGAAATCGATCGCAGGCAGGTTCAAAGCGTCGAGCAGGGCATCCTGCGCCCTCACCATGTCCAACGGCGCCCCTTCGAGCGCCACGCCCAGGCGGGCGGCGAATCGCATGCCCTCTGCCACGGCATGGCCGTGCGAGTAGACCCCGAAGCCCGAGAGCTTCTCGACGGCGTGGCCCAAGGTATGCCCGTAATTCAGGCACTCCCTCACCCCTGCCCGCTCCTCTTCGTCTTCGGCAACCACATTCGCCTTGAAAACCACGCAGCGCGTAATGGCCTCCTGCACGGTCTTCTCGTCTCGGCTCGCCAGCAAGCCGGCGTTCTGGGAAAGCCACTCGAAGAAATCGGGAGAATCGATGAGGGCCGATTTGGCGATCTCGCCGCAGCCGCACGCCCACTCACGGTCATCCAAGGTCGCAAGCGAAGCGGTATCGGCGGCAACGTAGACGGGCTGCTTGAAGGCGCCGACCAGGTTCTTGCCCTCATCCAGGTCGATGGCGGTCTTTCCGCCCACGGAAGAATCGACCATGGCAAGCAGGGTGGTGGGCACCTGCACGTAGGCGATGCCGCGGAGGAAGGTGGCTGCGGCAAAGCCCGCCATATCCCCGGTGACACCGCCGCCCAAAGCCACGACCACGCCGTCACGGTCGATCTTCTGCCCCGCCAGGGCGCTCCAGATCCCCATCAGGCTCTGGGAGTTCTTGCTCGCCTCGCCGGCAGGGAATTCGAAGATGAAGGGGTCGAAGCCCGCACGCTCGAACGACTCCCGCACGGCATCGCCGTAGAGCGGGTTGACGTTGCTGTCGGTGATGATGGCCGCACGGGATGCTTTGGGAAGAAGCTCTCTCACCCGATCTGCCAGATCAGCGTATTGCCCCGGGGCGATACGCACATCATACGAGGGTTTATTGGGAAGGTTCACGACCACTCTCGCGCTTGACACGGTTGCTCCTCCTATCGATTCCCCGACCAGGCGGCCTTATGCGAATTCGGGCGGAACGCAAGGAGAAGGCGCAATCGCCCCATCTGCCTTCCACCTAGGCTGGCACGGCCACCTGCGGGATGAAATGCTCTCGAAAAAAGCAGCGGCCCTTGCGAAGAGCCGCCGTTGATACTATCGGGACTGGGTCTTGATACGGGATACGTACTGCCTCAGGTTCGCCTTGATGTCGCCCATGTTGTCGCGTCCGAACTTGTCCATATAGGCATCCGCAAGCACGAGCGCGACTTCGGCCTCGGCGACGATTCCCGCAGCGGGGACCGCGCAGGTATCCGAGCGCTCCTTCGACGCCTCCTCCACCTCGAGCGTGTCGATGTTTACGGTACGCAGGGGGGTCATGAGCGTGGGAATGGGCTTCATTGCAGCGGTGATGATAAGAGCCTGCCCGGTGGTCATGCCGCCTTCCAAGCCGCCGGCGTTATTGCCCTCGCGCGTATAGCCATCCCTGTCGTTGCGGGTGATGGGATCGTGGACGCTCGAACCCTCGCGCCTTGCGGCTTCGAATCCCAAACCGAATTCCACGCCCTTGATCGCAGGGATGCTGAACACCGCAGCGCCCAGCTTGCTCGTCAGCCTTTCGGGGCCCGAGCAGAAATCGCCCAAGCCGGGAACGAGGCCCTTCACGACGACGCGGAAGGTGCCGCCCAGGCTCTCGCCCTTCACGCGTGCAGCGTCGATTGCGCGCTTCATGTCCTCGGTGGTCTGGCGATCGGGACAACGCAGCTCGGAGGTCTCGATGTCCAGGGGCGCGTAATACGGCGCCGAGCCCATAGGATCCTCCTCGAGCATGGACACCGGTCCGATCCCCGTGACGAAACTGAACACCTCGACGCCCAGCTCCGCCAAGAACTCCTTGGCGATTCCCCCAGCCGCCACCCTGGCAGCGGTCTCCCTTGCGCTGGAACGCTCGAGGATATTGCGGCAATCGTCGGTGTCGTTCTTCAGCACGCCTACCAGATCGGCGTGGCCGGGACGGGGCGTGACCTCCTTCTTCAGGTCTTCCGGTTCCGGGCCGAACACGGACATGCGATCCATCCAGTTCTTCCAGTCCCTATTCGCCACCTGCAAGGTAATCGGGGTTCCGAGCGTCTTTCCGAAACGGATTCCCGAAAGCACCGTTGCACGGTCGGTCTCGATCCTCTGGCGTCCGCCGCGGCCGTATCCCTGCTGGCGGCGCTCCAGGTCGGTATTCAGCTGGCGCTCGGAGATCCTCAAGCCCGCAGGCACATCGCTGACGATGGCGGTAAGGCAGGGACCATGGCTTTCACCTGCTGTGATGAACTTCATTCGATATCCTTTTCGCTTCTTTCCATTTCAAAGCTTGCAAGGTCAGGATTCTACCACTCCTGCACGCTAAAGCATGGGGGTCATCGGCTCGCCAGTCCGCTTTCGGGTTTCATTTCGCCCAGGATGAGGCGTTCGACATGACGCAGGGCAAGGGTGTGCCTCAAGTCCGTTTCAGCCAAGGGCTCGACCAGATACGCTGCCATGCCCAGCATGTGGGCGCCAAGCACATCGGTGCCCAGCTGGTCGCCGATAGCCACCGTATTGCGGCTGCGCCCGCCAATGATGTCCCTCGCCGCGATGTATCCATGGGGAAGCGGCTTGCACGCCTTTGCGACAACGGGGATGTCGAGCTTCTTCGACCATTCGAACGGGGTGGTATGCCAGTTGTTGGATAGCAGGCAAAGCGATACCCCCGCCCGCTTGGCTTCCTCGAGCCATTCGCGCACATCCTGGGGCACATCATGCGTCTCCCTGGAGACGATGGTGTTGTCCATGTCGAGCAAAGCGCAGGTCAATCCGCAATCGAGCAGGTCGGCCTTGATGTCGATGCTGGTAATCCCCGAAAAGAAGCGATCGGGTCTGAGTAATGCCATCTGCTTTCCCCTTAGCCCTCGGCGATGGCGCCCTGATGCTCATCGTAGGTCTTGCTGAACGAGTACTTGCCGTCTGCCGTGAAGTAGAAGTACAGGTATTCCGTCTTCTCCGGATCGCAGGCCGCCTTCAGGCTTTCCAGGCTGGGAGAGCAGATGGGGCCCACCGGCAATCCATCCACCAAGTAGGTGTTGTAGGGGCTATCGATTTCCAGATCCTCGGGCTTGGGATCGCCATCGATCAAGTAGGCGACCGTCGCATCGCTTTGCAACCTCATACCCTCATCCAAGCGGTTGTAGAACACCGATGCGACCGTCGCCCTGTTTTCAGCAGCAGCCTCGCGCTCGATGATGGAAGCAAGGATCACGGTCTCGTATTCATTCAATCCCGCTTTTTCGGGATAGGAGAAGTCGAGGGATTCGGTTTCCTTCCGATACTGGTCGAGCATCATGCGGATCATGGAGTCCGCAGTGGCGGAATCGGCGATCTCGTAGGTTTTCGGGAAGAGGAAACCCTCCAAAGTGCCCGACTCCGCATCCTTCAGGAAGGGATAATCGGATTCATAGGCCTCGGCATTTTCGGCAAGCTTCTGGAAGTCCTCGGCCTTGATCCGGCCATTCGAGGACTCCTCCACAGCCAGAGCGGTCTTCGCGATGGTACTGCCTTCCGGAATACCCACGGTTGCCACCTCGGGACCCATTTCGAACATCTGGACCATTTCCTCGATGCTCGTTCCGCAGATAATGTGATAGGTTCCCGGCTTCAGCGACGCCTCCGAACCGGCCTTCTTCACATACTTCACGAATTGCTTCGAATCGGCAACGAGCCCGCTGTCCTCGAGCAGGTTCGCGATATCGTTGGTGGAGGAACCTTCAGGGATGGAAACAGTCAGCATCGCGCCTTCGTTTTCCAGCTTCTGCTGGGATGATGGGGAATCGTCCAAAATGAAACGGTTGATGCAGAACACCGCCGCGATTACCACCAATACGGCAATGATTACGCCGAACACAAGCGGGCCCTTGCCCCTCCCGCCGCCCGAAGAGGTGCGCCGTGAAGACGAAGTAACCGCCGCGGCCCCGTAATGGGCGCCTCGGCCCGCGCCTGCTGTGCGGGATGCGCGATTGGAAGAATGTCCCGCGTGGGATTCCCTACGTCCATCCCGTTCGACATGACGTGCCATGTATGCTCCTATCGTGAGGGGGCAGAATTCGCACGGGAATCGAGCCACGACTGCAAAAACAGGCTCGCGGCGATCATGTCGACCTTCCCGCGCATCTCCTTTTCGCTGAAACCCTTCTCGCGGAGGCTGCGCTTTGCTTCCGACGAGCTCAAGCGCTCATCGGTGAACTCGAGCGGGAGCCCTGCACGCTTTGCAATCGCGCCCGCAACGGCGCGAATAGATTCCGCCTGGGGGCCTTCTTCCCCGGCGAGGGTATAGGGGAGGCCGGAAAGGATCATCTCGGGCTCCCAGTCCTCGAGCAGTCGCCGAAACGACGGCGCATTCTGTTCGACCTCGCTCGTGGGAAGAACGCAAATCGGAGTGGCGATGCGCTCTGCGGGATCGCTGATCGCGATCCCGCAGCGCACCTTGCCGATATCGAGGGCCATTACTCGCATGAACGACCCTTAAAGCAGCATCTCTCGTGCCGCATCCAGCGCAGCTTCCAGGCCGGATGCATCCTTGCCGCCGGCCTGCGCCATGGTGGGCTTGCCACCGCCGCCACCCTTGATGTTGCCGGAGATGGCCTTGATGACGGCGCCTGCGTTGAAGCCGGCATCGACGGCTTCCTGGGTGCCTGCGGCAAGCAACAGTGGGTTGCCGTCCTTTTCGCTGACGGCAGCCAAAACGACTGCACCGGGCTTTGCCATACGGCCGCGCAGAACGTCCCATGCGTTGCGCAGGGAACCCGCATCGGTGGGCTTGATGTGCTGGGCGATGATGACGGGGTAGTCGCCCTTCGCCTCGACGGCGAGATCCAGGAGCTTCGTGATTCCGTCGTCGGCGATGGTGCTCATGCCGATGGCGTATGCCGTCAGCGAGAACAACGGACAGACGATTCCCCTAACCGCAGGCACGCGCTTGTGCAACTACAAGGACGGACGCTTCGAGTTGCTCGGCGTAGGCTTCCGCATAGACCCTTCGATGGTGCTGACTGCCCCCCTCCCTATGGATGAGCCGCACTTGCTGCAAGCGGTGCGTTTCTTCCTGAATATCCCAAGACTTTCTTCGATCTTTCTGCGCAGCCGGCTTCGTCTGCATTTGAAAGCGTTCGAGACTTCCCCGGTTGTATCAGAAAAATACTCGATTGCCAGAATTCTCCGCTCTTCCTCTGTCAGTCCTTCTACCAGTTCCATTGCAATCATTCTTGCGATCACTATGTCCTGCACAGAACAGACTTCCTGCTGTTCCCGTAAAGCAAGGCCAATCTTTTCTCCCAGTTCTTCTGTTCTTTTCCTGGAACGGTAGTAATCAATTACCTTGGTCTGAGTCACCCTGATCAGCCAGGCAAACTGACCCTCATCGCCTTTATCATATAATTTGTCGATTGCATTCAATAATGATGTCCACACCTCCTGTAGGATATCACGAATATCTTCTTCTGGCAAATCCGGAAAATGTTTTTTCACGTACCAATACATAAACTGCCTATATTTTACGTAAAGCTCCTGGCATCGATCATGGTCCCTCCTATCCACGATACCACCTCCTTCGTTATTCATAGTTCCTCTTCCTGTTTCCTCTTTGTTTATGGCTTCATAATACACAACTTTCTTACATTTTTCAATAGTTTTTATTAATTTTATACAATTTTTTCTTGTTTTATTGTGCATTTTTGTATCAATTTGTCTATATTTGTCGTTTTTGCATATTTATATATTGCATCTTGTCAGAAAGTACTTTCCTGTAAGTGAGACAAAACTCGTTTCGAAAACGATGTACTAGTACAGAGTTTCATAAATAACTATACTATACACGCTGGATACGGATTCGAGTGTGCAGGTTTAAAAACGTAGGTGTAGCGGGCTACGCTGAGACTTTTAGACCTGTGCAATCGGATTCGTAGACAAGTGTATTGTGTAGTTATTTTGAAAACACTGTACTAGGCACATCCTCACGGAGCGTTTCTTACGTTACAGGACAGCAATTTCCCGTAACGTGAAAAACAGATGACAGATACCGTTTTTGTCGACATCTGTCACCCGTTTTGTTTTTATTCAAACATCTCTATTGTCACCTTGTTACTGATGAACTGATAGCGGAACCGTACCACGGTATTATCTTTCCGGGTAGTGAAATATGCCTTATTCGACGAACCGCTCCTTGGATAGCCATCTGCCTGATAGGTGGCAGACAACGTTCCATACGTGGAAATAGAATAATCGTAGGTTCCCGCAAACGGAATGACCACCGATAAGGTATACGTATTATCACCAATATAATACATTCTGGTCAGCTCACTGTTGGAGTCATTCTTTACCGCTCCCACATGAGACTGAAAACTTCCGTAAACAACAATTTTTTCCGGGAGTTTCATTCCGGTTTCTTCATCACAGACATTTTCTGCTCCATAGCGGATCAGCATCTCCGGATTGGCTGCCTTCTCCCGCAGCGTGTGGCCGGTCGCCCATAGGCGTTTTGCAGTCTCTTCCTGATCGAATCCCATCGGGCAGGCTGCGCTCTTCGTGTTGATCTGATAGAAATCCTGTGCATCCATCTGACCGTTATCTGCGCGCTTCATGGACACTTCCGCGTTGTGGATCATCCGGCGGAACGGCAGTTCGAAATATGCATTGGGATTATTGATTTCGGTCCACTTGTAGGTATATTCCAGAAAATGATTCCGGCCTTCCTCCGGCTGGTTGGCAAACCAGGCGATCTGGTCGTATCCCCACCAGTCTCTCCAGGCCAGTTCTTCTCTCGGTATATTTTCCCGGTCATCAACGACCAGTCCACCCCAGTTGTCGTATTCCATCAGGTATGGCATAGTTTTCGCGGACCATCCATTTGGATTCTCTCCACCTTCGCTGTAGCCCTCGCGCACCAGTACCAGCTCTTCTCCCGGCACTTCCAGAAGCGGCATACGGGTAAATGGCATTGCATGATAATCAAACAGCAATTTTCCACGGATATTTACCCCATGGGTATGTGCATCCAGCAGTATCTTGTGACGTCTTCCATGAATTTTCGCATACTTGCGGATCATACCGAACAGTTCTGTTGTTTTTGCCATTCCTTTATCGTTCGCGGTATACAGGTGCACCTGCCCCATATGGAGTGCCTCATAGCCACAGTCGATGTATCGGGTTGCCCGGTAATAAAACCACAGTCTTGCTTCCTGCCGGGACAGATCCGGAATCCCCCCGTCTTTTGCCGGATCCTCTCTCCTGCTGGTAAATCCACTGGATTCGTCTGTAAACAACGCATCATCCAGGCAAAAACACCGGTGTTCCGGTTCCATACCAAATGCTTCAAACACATAGTCCGGGATCTCTACTGTCTCCATACGGCGTGTGATCCACTCAAAGACGCAGGACTGCAGGATCACTTCCGGATCCTGGGCATGCACTTTATCTGCCAGTTCCTTTGACAACCGAAAATGCTCTTCGTCATCCATCGTCATATACCAGATACCTGATGCTCTTCCAAGAAATTTCACACCCATCTCCCGGATCGCACGCAGATCATCTTCCAGTGTTTTGCTTTCATATAAACCTGCTGCCGTCACACTCCGGGACAGGTAATTTTCCAGAACTTCTCTGGAGATATTGCCATCAAATGTAAAATTCATCGTTTTTCGCCCGTAACATTTCCTCTCTGTGAAACGCTACTTCCCTTCTCTCCTGTTTTCGTAACTTCTACGTCCGTGTATTGCTATCCGGTACATTGTTTCGTAAATAACTGTATCATTCACGCAGGATACGGATTCGAGTGTGCAGTTCAAAAAACGCAGGCGTAGCGATCTACGCTGAGGCTTTTTTAATTGTGCAATCGGATTCGCAGACAAATGAATGATACGGTTATTTCGAAAACGATGTACCAGTACTCGTCAGATAAGCCGCCAGGGTACTCATACACGCCCCGCTGGCTCCCTCTGCCATCTCATCGGTTTCTTTGCGTACCACGGACGGTCCCACCATATCGAGATGGATCCACTGTGTTCCATCTTCCACAAAATTTTCCAGGAAACATGCCGCCACGCTGGCACCTGCCCCTTTCCCCGGGGCATAATTGGCAAAGTCCGCACAGATCGACCATTCGATCATCTTATGGTAGATCGGTCCCATCGGCAGCTGCCAGTAATATTCTCCGGTCTGCTCCGCTGTTTCTTCCCAGATGCGAAGCGCTTCCCGCTCATTGCCAAACAGCGCAACCACCTGATCTCCCAGGGCGCTCTGTGCCGAATACGTCAGGGTGGCAAGGTCGATCACGGTGCGCGCCCCCATACGCTGCGCAAACGTGATACCGTCACACAATACCAGCCGTCCTTCCGCATCGGTGTTGTAGACTTCCACAGTCTTTCCTGCCAGCGTCGTGATCACATCGCCCATCTTTACCGCATCCGGGCTGATCACATTTTCTGCGAGCATCAGCACTGCCATCACATTTTTTTCGACTTTCTGTATAGCAAGATACTCCAGCATCTCCAGCATTTCCGCTGCCCCGCACATATCGTACTTCATGCCGTTCATGCCATCGACAGACTTCAGATGATACCCCCCGGCATCAAACATCAGTCCTTTTCCGACCAGTGCGGTCCAGTCTGCCCCCGGTGCGCCCTCATAGCGAAGCACTACCATGGCAGCCTCTCTCCGGCTTCCCTGATTGACTGCTAAAAGAGCGCCGCATCCAAGTTCTTCCAGCTTCTGATCTCCATAGATTTCACAGTCGATTCCAAGCTCCTGCGCCAGCGTCTGTGCATACGATGCTAAATCTTCAGTATGTAAGTAATTGTTCGGCAGATTTCCAAGAGTTCTCGCATGTCCTTTACAACGTCCCAATAATTCCCCACGCTCCAGCGCTGCTATTTCCTGCGCCGAGCCTTCCAATACAAATGTATAACAGGTATCTCCATAATCACACAGTGAATCCCTGTTTTCGTATACTTTCTGTTTTCCCAGCATCTTCACTCCGTTCCGGGAAAACTGATATGCACCATCGTACAGGCTGCACACCCCATTGCACAGCATCTGTATCCATTCCTTTTCGGAAAATCCTTCTTTTTTTACCACGATCCGGCAGTCACCGCCCCGTTTTTTCCCAAGTTTCCGGAAGTTTTCCGGTGTCGCCCTTCCTTTCTCCAAGAAAACTTCTGCCTGCTGTTCTTCTGCCTGATTCGTCCATCGGATCTTCATCTTATCCACACCCCACATACTTTTCCCCTGTATATTTACACAATTTCCCGGTTATACAGGGGAAACCTTGATTGCCTTATTATTTTATCACTCAGATATCAGTGAAAGATTCCCCCATAAACCTCGTCATATTTATCTACCA
>SFII01000149.1 GCA_004555335.1 Coriobacteriaceae bacterium
CTGTTAGTTACCGGTAACTAACAGGAATGCGCGAAAGCAAGCAAGCGCTCGAATGGTGTTCCAATCCTTACTTTCCCTGTTGAAGCTTCGCGAAGTGCGGGCACAGGTCGTTGATGAAGCATTCGGCGCACTTGGGCCTGCGTGCGATGCAGTATTCCCTGCCGAAGTACACCCATTGGTGGTTGATATAGAGCCAATCGCGCTTGGGATAGATGCGCAGCAGCGCCGCCTCGGTTTTGGCGGGGGTATCGGCCGAGGGACCTGCCAGCTTGAGCATGTGCGCGATGCGGAAGACGTGCGTATCCACGGCGATACCCTGCGCGTCCCCGAATGCCTGACACATGACCACGTTGGCGGTTTTGCGCCCCACGCCGGGCAGCTTCTGCAGCAGTTCCATATCCTGCGGGATCTGCCCGCCGAATTCGGTGAGCACGGTCTGCGCCAGCTTGACCAGGTTGCGCGCCTTCGAGTGGAAGAAGCCCAGCGGGTGGATGATTTCTTCCACTTCCTCCACGCTTGCAGCCGCCATTGCCTCCGGCGTGCCGAAGCGTTCGAACAGCAGGGGCGTCACCTTGTTCACGGCGGCGTCGGTGCACTGCGCCGAAAGCACCACCGCGCAGGTGAGGGTGAAGGGGTCGGTGTGGTCCAGCGAGCATTCGCCTTCCCCGTAGTGCTCGAACATGCGACGTTCGATTTCCGCTGCACGGGCTATCTTGTCGGCTTTCAGTTCCCTGGGCATGCGCTTCCCTTCCGTCTTCTTGCAAACTGCTACAATCCTAGCGTAAAGCAAGTACTCTGCCACGGTTTCGTGGCTTTTCGTGTTGTATCCGACCCAAGAACGATCGCATCTGCGACGGCATGCCCGACGCTCTGCGCCTGACGGTCGTCATCCGGTTGCCGGCCTTGCGCTGCGAGTGGCCGGTCCCAGTATGGAGCGCCCGGCTGCATGCCCGGTGCCGTGTGCCGGGCGGCACGCGGGCGCACCTATTCTTGCGATCCGGGCTGCCTTCGGTCCGCATTTCGTTTGCGAACGGGCAAGCTGCGGCCTGTCGGCAGGCACTGCCCTGCGTTCGGCGCTGCATCGGGGCTGTTCCAGGGCGGGTTTGCAACACGTCAGATAGAAAGAACAAGAAGGAACACGCATGCTCATCAATGCACTGGCATTCAGGATGGAGAAGTCCGCCGACATCAAGGGCTTTTGGGAGAAGCTGGACACGGGCGACGACGCTACCTTGGCGGTCGCCTCTTCCGCGCGTCCCTTCCTGACGGCGGCCCGCTTCGCACGCTCGCCCCAGCCCACCTTGGTTGTGGTTGCGGGCGAGGATGCCGCGGCGGATTTCGCACGCAACGTGGCGGCCTACGTGGGCGAAGAAAACGTGCTGCGCTATTTCGAGCGCAGCGACTATCCCTTCAACGCCAAGCCGAGCGACCCCCATCAGGTCGCTTGCCGCATGGAGGCGCTCCATGCCCTGGTGGAAGGCCAGAAGGCCATCGTGGTGGCAAGCGCCCGCTCGCTGCTGCGTTGCCTGCCGCCCGTGGCCAACCAACCCTACCTGCCTCTCGACTTCGAATGCGGGCGCGACGTGGGCGATTCCGCGCACCCCGATCTGACCGACTACGAGAGCATCCCCTTCGCGCTGGAGGCAGCCGGCTACCAGAACACCTGCGAGCTGGACGGACCCGGCACTTACTGCGTGCGCGGCGGCACGGTGGACGTGTATCCGGGCAACCTGCATTACCCCGTGCGCATCGACTGCTTCGGTGATGAAGTCGACGAAATCCGCCGCATCGTGCCCAGCACCGGCCAGACCATTTCGTCGCAGCAGTGCGTGCGCATCTATCCGGTGCGCGAGTTCAAGCCCACCCGCAAGGCCATCGCCCGTGCGAAGGAAGCCCTGTACAACCCCGCACAGTGCAACCCTGCCCTGCGCGAGCTCTTGGAAAAGCTGCAGGGCGGCGTGTTCGAGCCCGGATCGGATGCCCTTCTGCCGTACCTGTTCGAAAAGCCCGCCAGCTTGGGCGAATACCTGCGCCCCAATACCCTGAGCGTGCTTTCCGAACCCAGGGCGCTGTTCGATGACGCGCTGCGCTCGTATGAGGAAACCTGCGCCCGCGCCAAGGGTTCGGGCATCGCCGTGGAAGGTCTGTACATGGCCGCGCCGCAGTTGAACTTCGGCAGCAACCAGCGCTGCAACTACCTTTCCATCATGCGCGTGGGCGGCGACGTGGATGCCGAGCTGCCCGTGAAGCGCACCGATGTGGCGGGTAACCCCGAAAAGATCTTCGGCAAGTTCCGCAACTTCATCGATGCGGGCTTCATGGTGGTGTTCAGCGTGCCTAACTACCGTGCCCGCGAGGACATGAAGCTGGCCTGCGTGGACCGCTGCCTGCCCATCGTGGAAGCGTTGGACGTGAATAATTCCGCACCCGACCGCCTGCGCAGCGGCGTGGTGAACATCGTGGATGTGGACATTCCGTTGGGCCTGGTCATCCCCAAGGCCAAGCTGGCGCTGGTGAGCATCAACGACACGCGCGGGTCGAATGCGCTGCGAACCGGCAAGCGCGTGGATGTGACGGAGATCACCTTCCCCTTCAAGCCGGGCGACTACGTGGTCCATTCCGCGCACGGCATCGCGCTGTTCAAGGATATCATCCGCCAGGAAGTGGGCGGCGTGATGCGCGACTACCTGCTGCTGGAGTATGCCGAAGACGACAAGCTGTACGTGCCCGTGGAACAGCTGGACAGGGTGACCCGCTACGTGGGACCCGAAGGCGGAAGCCCACGCCTGACCAGGCTTAACACCAGCGACTGGAGCCGTGCGCTGAACAAGGCGCGCAAGGCGAGCAAGAAGCTGGCCTTCGACTTGGTGGACGTGTACACCCGCCGCGCGGCAACGCAGGGCTACCGCTATTCGCCCGACACCCCCTGGCAGCGCGAGATGGAGGAATCCTTCCCGTACCAGGAAACCCCCGATCAGCTGGCGGCCATCGCCGACATCAAGGCCGACATGCAGTCCGCGCGCCCCATGGACCGCCTGGTCTGCGGCGATGTGGGCTTCGGCAAGACCGAGGTGGCGCTGCGTGCCGCCTTCAAGGCCACGCAGGACAACAAGCAGGTGATGGTGCTGTGTCCCACCACTATTCTGGCGCAGCAGCATTATCATACTTTTCTACAACGTATGTCGCGTTATCCGGTCAATGTGGGATTGCTGTGCCGGTTTGTCAGTGCTTCGGAGCAGAAAAAGACCATCGAAGGCTTGAAGTCCGGTAAAGTGGACATCGTGATTGGGACGCACCGTCTGTTGTCCAAGGATGTTGCCTTCAAAGATCTGGGTTTGCTGATTATTGATGAGGAACAGCGGTTTGGTGTTAATCACAAAGAACAGATCAAACAGATGAAAAAGAATGTGGA
>SFII01000150.1 GCA_004555335.1 Coriobacteriaceae bacterium
GGAAACGACGCCCTGGCATCCGTCGATAAGGATGCCCTGAACCTGACCCTGGCAAACGTTAAGGTGCGCGGCAGCGTGGAGCTGGCCAAGACCATCGACGGCGACGAACCCTTGGAGGGCGCGGTCTTCGACCTGTACAGGGAAGGCCAGAACAAGCCCATTCAAACCGGTCTGACAACCGACGAAAACGGCAAGATCAAGGTCAATGACCTGGCTGAAGGCAAGTACTACTTCAAGGAAACCGCCACTATCGAAGGCGCGATCCTGAATACCCAGCCCATCGAATTCCAGATCGCCGAAAGCGACCACGGCAAGGTCGTGAAGGCATCCGCCGACAACGAGAGCACCAAGATCTCCATCCTGAAGGTTAACCGCGACAGCAACGCCGACGCGGACGAGAATGCCCCTGAAATCGGCAATGACCACGATGACGCCGACGTCAACACCGGCGAGCCCATCGAGGCTCTCGACAGCAACGATCCTGCCGACGGCGCAACCGTCGACGACAGCGAGGGAGCAGGCGGTACAGGCGAGGGCAACGAAGAACCCACCGAGGACGAAACCCAGCTGACCGACGGCGATCCCCTGCCCGGTGCAACGCTGCAGCTGACTGGCCGTTTCGCTGACGACGAAGGGGAAAGCACCATCGAGTGGTCCACAAGCAATCAGAACCCGAAGGAATTCGTCCGCGAACTGGTAGTCGGTGAAGAGTACGCGCTCACAGAAGTCGATCGAGTCGACGGATACCTGCCCATCAAGGATCCCATCCGCTTCAAGGTCCAGGAAGACGGCACCATCAAGATCACGCGCAATGCCCAGCTCGACGGCCAGGATCTGGCTGTCCTCGAAGACGGCAACCTTGCCTTGACCTTGGCAAACGTGAAGATCCGCAGCTCCGTGCAGCTGACCAAGACCCTGGCCGGAGAAGATCCCGTTGAAGGCGTCACTTTCAGCCTGTACAAAGACGGCATCGAAGAACCCTTGGCAACCAACCTGGTCACCAACGAAAACGGCATGATCACGGTAGGATTCCTGCCCGAAGGCAGCTACTACTTCCAAGAAACCGCCACCATCCCCGGCGCAATCCTGAACCCCCAGCCGCAGCACTTCGATATCACCGAAGGACGGCATCGCCAGACGGTCGAACTTACCATGGACAACCCGAAAACCCAGATCTCCATCGCCAAGGTCGACCAAAACGGCGAACCTCTGGAAGGCGCGCAGCTGGAATTGAGCGGCAATTTCGCTGGCACCGATGAGACCACCATCGCATGGACCAGCGGCGCCGACCCCCAGGCCTTTACCGGCACCTTGATCGTGGGTGAGGAATACACGCTCTCCGAACCCGTCCGCAGCTCCGGCTATGCGGCACTGCCCAACCCTGTGGTATTCACGCTCGATGAACTGGGTCAGATCCAGATCAGCCAGAACGCGAGCTTCGCCGGCACCGAGCTGGCAAGCGTTTCCGAAGACGGTCTGACCCTGACCCTGGCGAACACCGAAATCCGCGCAGACGTGCAGCTGACCAAGACCTTAGACGGAGAAACCCCGCTGCCCGGTGCGGTCTTCGACATGTACGAGGAAGGCGCCGACAATCCGTTGAAGGCGGGCTTGGTTACCAACAATGAAGGCCGAATCGCAGTAGAGAACCTGCCCGAAGGCAGCTACTACTTCCAGGAAACCGAAGCTCCCAGCGAGGCCGTGCTCAACCCCAACCCCATCCGCTTCGCCATCGACGAATCCGTCCATGGCACCACCGTGCTGGTGGATGCGGACAACAAGGGCTTCAATAGCAGCATCAGCCTGAAGAAGGTCGATAGCGAAACCGGCAAGGCCATCCCCGGCGTGCAGTTCACCCTGTACCAGGTGAAGGCCAACGGAGCGACCGTCCCCATGGGAAGCTCGCTTGCCACCAACAGCAACGGCTACGTCAGCTTCACCGTCAACGAAAAGGGCAGCTACCGCATCCAGGAAACCCAGGCGGCAAGCGGCTATAAGTTCGACGTGAATAAGGCCTACACGGCAAGCTTCGCGATCGACTCCGATGATTTGCACGGCAAGACCCTGAAGCTGGGCGAGAACTCCGCGGAAGAAGCGGCAGCATATCAGCTGAAGGTCAGCAACGCCCTGCACAAGGACGGCAATGTCGCCAACGAGCCCGAAGACAGCGGATCCGCCCTGAAGAAAGCACTGGGCGGCTTGGCAAAGACCAGCGACGGTTTGGGCGGCCTGCTGGCGGGGCTGGGCGCACTGGCGGCAGCAGCACTGGCAACGCTCATCGCCACAGCTCGCAAGCGTAGGAAGGCATTTGAGGACCCTTCCCCCAAAGGGCCCCACTCGGGCAGCCGCGCTGATATCATCGCCAGCGAAGAGCCTTCCGCTGAAGCTGCGGAAAACGAATCGCAGCTAAGCGAACGCTAAGCTCGAACCAACAAAGGAAGCGCAATCCTCCAAACGAACAAGCCGCCGGCAGTATCCTTAACGGATCTGCCGGCGGCTTTCCTTTGTCCTAGCGCCCGCAATCGCTCTCCTATTCACAGACACCCCTTCACATGCCGCCCCAGCCAGCCTGGAAGCAAGAACTCACTTCAACGACGAAACTCCACCCGTAACGCATCTCGCGATAGGCCCATCACGCCACCCGCTTCACGGACCTGAGCACAAAGCCGCTCACAATAGGTGACCTATCGGTTACCTAGTCGTATAATGCGGCCTAAGCCGCTTCGAGACGAAGAAGCGCCCCGCCCCGAACCAAGGAGTTGCCATGGACACTAAGCTGCTCGCACAAGCCCTCATAAAGGCCGCATCCGGCTTCATCGCCATGGCTCTTCTGCTCTTCGGCCCCGCAGGAACCATCCACTGGTGGCAGGCGTGGCTGCTGTTGGGCGTCCTCTTCATCCCCATGGTCATCGCCGGCATCGTGATGCTTTTGAAAGCTCCCGACCTGCTGCGCAAGCGCCTGAATACCAATGAGCAAGAATCGCAGCAGAAGCTGGCCGTCATCCTGTCCGCGGTCATGTTCTGCGCGTCATTCGTGGCCGCAGCGCAGGGCTTCCGCTACGGATGGCCCACCTTCCCCGACTGGCTCTGCTGGATCGGTGCCGCGATCTTCCTCGCTTCTTACCTGCTCATCGCCCAGGTTATGCGGGAAAACGCCTTCTTGTCGCGCACGGTGGAAGTGCAGGAAGGCCAGAAAGTGATCGATACGGGAATGTACGGCATCGTCAGGCATCCCATGTACGCAGCGCTCTTCCCCTTGTTCCTGGCCATGCCCATCACTTTGGGCTCGCCCCTGGGAACGGCGATTATGCTCATCTACATTCCCATCATCAATATCCGCATCAAGAACGAAGAAGCGGTCCTCACCCGGGAACTGGAAGGCTATGCGGAATACAGGCAGCGCAT
>SFII01000151.1 GCA_004555335.1 Coriobacteriaceae bacterium
CAGGCTGTTTTCGCAGTATTTTCCTGTGGATTTGCGGGTCTGATGCTGCTTCGGGTGAGCGCCAATGCGGGCTGTAGATATCTTCGCGAATACGCGTGCTCTTCGATGGAAAACCTGCTGAAGCAACGCCTCTTTCGAACGCTTTTCGGGTCGAGCTATTCATGCGCAAGGTCGAAGCATTCCGCCGATTGGATGAACAGGCTTACGAGCGATGCGGCTTTGGTGGCCTCGGGGGTGGTGGACATCGTTCCCGGTGTAAGCCGGCTGCTTGTCCAGTTCGCAGGTGCATCTGTTCTGATGGTTTCTCTATTCCCGAAATTGGGCTTGGTGGTACTGCTGTGCGTCCCGGTTGCGCTTGCGGCTTCGCTCTACATCAGGCGCAAGTTGAAAGCGTTGCATAAAGGAGTTCAAGAGGCGGATGGAGAAATGCGGTCTGCTGCGACGGAGTACTTGGGCAACTTGCTTACGATCCATGCCTACTCTTGGGAAGATCGTGCCGGGGAATTGCTTGGGGAAAGGCTTGCCCAGCATCATGCTGCGCGAATGAGCAGGTGCTCGTTCACGAATAAGGTTTCTCTGGTTTTCAGTGCGTCGATGACTTTGATGTACGTGCTCTGCGCTGTTGGTTGCGCATGGGGTATTTTGGTTGGCGCAATCAGCTCAGGCGTGTTTGTCGCGGCAATCCAACTGGTGGGGCAGATACGCACCCCGATTGCCAACATCACAGGCTATGGTCCTCGTTTCAGTGCGGTGCTTGCAAGTACCGAACGACTGATGGAGGCTGAAGGCTATCCCTTGGATAGGCCTAAGGGCTTACTGGAGCAAGGTGAGGTGGACGCGTTTTACCGGAATCGTTTTTCTGCTCTTGATTTACGTGGCGTTTGTTTCCGATATAGCGATGATTCCGGTTCGGCCGATTGGGTGCTGGATGCTTTCGATCTGCACATTGACAAGGGAGAGATCGTTGCGCTCATCGGGCCGAGCGGTCGGGGAAAATCGACCATTCTGAAGTTGATGATGGGAATCGTCTCCCCTTCGGGCGGCGAGCTTGAATTAATCGATAAGGATGGGAATGCACACCCGCTCGATTCGCGATGGCGAAGGCTGTTCGCGTACGTTCCCCAGGGGAATTCCCTGATGAATGGGACTATCTGACAGGTGTTGGGTTTCTTTAACGAGGATGACGATATCGACGAAGACGACGAAAGACCGCACGTAAAAGACCAGAAAGGCTTCTCTTGCGGCGACTGGGGGACTACCGAACATTCTGATGCAGGTACAGGACGGGAAAGGTTCGGAACAGAACGCACAGGAACTGCGTGCGACGATTTAAAGGCCCGTGAATACCCTGAAGCCTTTCATGCGGACGAACCACCAAAGTCGCCTATTGATGCTTCTAGCGACAGCGCGTACTGGAGAGCTTTGGAAGTTGCCTGCGCAGCGGAATTCGTGAGACTGTTACCCCAGGGTTTGGAAACCTGTCTTGGCGAAGGGGGTTCGGGACTTTCCGAGGGGCAGATGCAGCGCATCGCGGTTGCGAGGGCTGTGTTCACGGGAAGGCCCATTCTTCTGTTGGATGAATGCACCAGCGCCTTGGATGAGGAAACGGAAAAGCGCATGCTGCACAACCTGCGCTCCCTCGATGGGACGACTGTGGTGATAGTGACCCACAAGCCTGCGGCTTTGGAGATAGCGGACAGGGTGGTATCCCTTTAGCGATCCCTGGAAAAGAACGATGGGTACGTACGGGATACGAACAACGGATGGCGAGAAATGGCAATAAACGATAACGAGCGTTACGTACTCGATCTGCTGTCTGCATGGCATACCGGTAAGCCGGCGCCCCGTTTGACTGCGGCAGTCGATGCTGGGAAGGTACAGGAGGAGCTGCGCAAGCAGACGGTGATGGCATTGCCGGTCGATGCGTTCTTGAAAGTAGGACTTTCTAAAGAGCTCGAAAACAAATGCCTCCTGGATGTTGCGAATGTTCTGAAAACCTGGTTCAAGGTGATGCAGGCGCAGGAAGAGGTCCTGGAGCTTCTGGCGAGTGAGGGGATATCGGTCGCCGTGCTGAAGGGCGCCGCTGCGGGAATGTACTATCCCGAGCCCGAACGCCGCTGCATGGGCGATATCGACCTGATCGTGGGGCCAGGGGAATATGATCGGGCATACGATGCTTTAGTGGGTGATGCGTGGATAGATAGAACTCCGAGCGGCGGATATCGTCGTCATGCATGCTTATTCAAGGAGGGTTGTCCAGAAGTCGAACTGCATCGATTCTTTTCGTCCAGCGGAAATGGAACGCAGGACGACTACTTGGACGGGAGGGTGTTTCGCGGGCTCGGATCCGTCCGTATGGCGGATGTGGGTGGTTTCCAGGTGCCGGTGCTTCCTCCGCTCGAAAACGGCTTGGTGCTGCTATCGCATGTAAACCAGCATTTGGGGTCTGGCCTGGGTCTTCGGCAAATCTTTGATTGGATGTTCTTCGTGGAGGCGGAGCTGGATGATGAACTCTGGGCGAATGGCTTTGTGCAAGCGGCCGAGTCAATCGGCATGAAACGCCTGGCCGAAGCGTTAACCCTCATGTGTAAAAGGCATCTTGGCATGAAAAGAACAGCGTCTTGGTGCGAAGCCGCCGATGCCTCCTTGGCTGACGACTTGCTGGAATATATCATCTCCAAGGGGAATATGGGAAGAAAGCGCGACTTCGGCGAGCAGGCGACTCTGACAGTGCTGCATAGGTTCCGCAATCCGGTCAGTGCCGTGAAAGCGATGTACGCATCCGGATGTGCGCACTGGGAATTCGCGAGGGAAAAGCCATTACTCGCACCTGCTGCAGTGGTGTATGGCGGGTTTCATTATCTGCGGAAGGGATTTCAACGCGGAATAAGCCTGAATCAGTTGAGGGAAGAAGCCCGTACGAGTTCGGAAGAAGTGCAATTGTTCGAGCGCTTGGGCGTGACCCGTCTGTAAGAATCTTCAGAATCCTATTCCGCTTCCAGCATCTCCAAAGCTTGGGCGTACTTCTGCAGGCGCATCATGTCCTTATGGGTGGGGTTGGGGATGCGCGATAGGTCAGAGTTGTGGCGCAGGTCGGCGATCTTCACGGCGGTTGCCAGCGGGTCCTGCTTGATAGAACGGATGTAATCGAAATAGGTGACGCCGGGATCGTGGGTAAGTGCCGCGACAGCTTCTACCTGCTCGCCGGTGAAGCCTTCTTTTGCCAGGTCGTCGAGTGTCCAGTTGGAATTCTCAACCACATCGTGGAGCAGGGCAACGACGGTTGCGTCTTCGGTCTCCATGGCTTCGGCCACATGGATGGGGTGGCCGATGTAGGGCTGCCCTGCCTTGTCGGTCTGGCCGGCATGGGCTTGGGTGGCTATTTCCAGCGCGCGCAAGGT
>SFII01000152.1 GCA_004555335.1 Coriobacteriaceae bacterium
TAACCGAAGGCAATATCGATGGTAGCTATGTCGTCAAATACTCAGCCAGCTATGGCTACAAATACTGCCTAGGCAAGTGATATGGTTAATTAGAGTGCTGGAGGTAAGCCAATAGGGGATTAAAGGCGTCAGCTGTACTCAATATGGGCGCACTGAGCGCGTAGGTCCATATGGATAGCATCGGCTGGATGGGCTGGCAGAAGGCCGGCGCCGTGGCGGGCACCACCGGCCGCGCCCTGCGCGTCGAGGCCGTCCAGGTCCGGCTGACGCTGAAGAACCAGCAGACTTCCGGACCTCAGGCTCCCGCGGAAAGCAATTCGTATATCTATCTTGATGCCGGCCACGGAAACAGTGGGGCTGCGGGTTATGACCCAGGTGCAGCCGCCAATGGTTATTTCGAGGCGAACGAAACCAAAGAGCTGGTAGGCAAGATCGCCTATTATGCCCAGAACCTGTACGGCTTGAAGGTGTATAACGGCACCGGTTCCAACTTGAACTTCCCCGATCGCCAGGGCGATGCCCTGAAGAGGGGGTGCACGGCATACCTGTCCATCCACTTCAATGCGGGCGGCGGCACCGGCACCGAGACCTATGCTTCCTCACAATATGGGGCAAGCGGATCCATGAAGTTCCAGGATATCGTGCATGGTTACCTGGTGGCTGCAACGGGTCTGACCGACCGAGGACAGAAGGACTTCGGTTTCAGCGTCTTGTGCGGCAAGGTGCCTGCGGTATTGTGCGAGATCGCCTTCATCGATAATGCAAGCGATATGTACCTGTACAAGAAGCGCGAAGACCAGGTGGCGCGCGCTTTGGCGAAGAGTCTCTACGAGGCCTCCAAGGCGGGCTTCTGATCCTCTGTTTCCAATACGGGATAAATGCCTCCTCGGCCGGTTGGCGTGAGCCAGCCGGCCTTTTCCTTCCATGCGCGGTGTTGCGGCTGTATTTCCTCAAATGTGCGGGAACTGGCATAATCGGACGGGTATGGATTTGACCCCGTATCGGGAAGGAGCCCGGAATGGATCGGATCGAGCATCCTGCGGTATCGCTGCTGGTGCCCATCTACAACGTCGAGCGCTATCTGGCGGAATGCCTGGATTCCGCGCTCGGTCAGAGCCTGCGGGATATCGAGATCATCTGCATCAACGATGGTTCCACCGACTCTTCCCGCAAGATCATCGAGCGCTATCTGCAGGCCGATCCCCGGGTGCGCGTGATAGACAAGTCCAACTCCGGCTACGGTGCTTCCATGAACCAGGGCCTGGATGCCGCACGGGGCGAATACGTGGGCATCCTGGAATCCGATGACTTCTTCGAGCCCGATGCGCTCGAGCGTTTGCTCGATGCGGCGCGCACCTACGATGCGCAGGTGGCCAAGGCGGATTTCTGGTTCTACTGGTCCGTCCCGCAGGAACGCAACGAGCGATTCGGCTGGACCGAGGGCATGCCCGAAGGCTTGACGAGCCCCAAGCAGAACCTGGATCTGTTCTACCGCAAGCCGTCCATTTGGTCGGCGCTGTACCGCCGGTCTTTCCTGGATGGAAACGGCATCCGCTTCTTGGAGACCCCCGGTGCCGCATACCAGGATGCCGCCTTCAACTTCAAGGTGTGGGCCTGCGCCGATCGGGTGGCCGTCGTTGATCGCCCCGTGCTCCATTACCGCCAGGATAACGAGACCAGCTCGGTGAATTCCCCCGGCAAGGTGTACTGCGTTTGCGACGAATACCGCGAGATGCACCGTTTCGTATCCCAGATGCCCGACGGGCTGGACAAGGTGCGTCTGCGGGCGATCCTTTCCCGTATGCGCTATGACACCTATATCTGGAATTACGAGCGCTTGAGCGAGCCCTTGCAGCGCGAGTTCGTGCTTCGGATGGCGAAGGATTTCCGCGAGGACGACATCCTGGGTTACACGGACTTGTCGTACCTGCAGGAAGACAAACAGCAGCGGCGCGCGGCCATTCTGGAAGATCCCCTGTTCTGGCATCTGGGTGCAACCGACAAGGCCGCACCCGGCAAGCTCAATACCCTGCGCAGGTACTTCCAGGCAGGCGGGCTCTCCTACGTTGCCCGTGCCTTCATGCGGAAAGGCTAGGCTATGGCGCGCATCTCCATCATCATCCCCGTCTACAACGTGCAGGATTATCTGGCGGAATGCCTCGACTCGGTGCTGGCGCAGACCATGCCCGATTTCGAGGCGGTGTGCGTCAACGACGGCTCGACCGATTCGTCATTGCAGATTCTGAAGGACTATGCAGCGCGCGACGGGCGCATCAAGGTGGTGAGCAAGCGCAACGGGGGGCTTTCCTCTGCCAGGAACGCGGGTATCAAACGCTCGACCGGCGAATACCTGTGCTTTCTGGATTCCGATGACACGCTTCTGCCCTGGGCATGCGAGCGCATCTGCGACTTGATGGACCGGGACGCATCCGATGTCCTCACCTTCGGGGCGATTCCCTATCCCCATCAGGATGACGAGGATTTCAGGTACCTGGAAATGGTGCTGAGTCCGCGCGATGCCTTCTACGATGGCTTCGATCCCGATCTCCTGTTCGGGGAATGGTCCCATCCCTATGTGTGGCGCACCGCCATCCGATCGGCCTTCCTGCGCCGCGCCGGTCTGATGTTCGATGAGAGCCTGGCTTTCGGGGAGGACGAGGCCTTCTACTTCGCGCTCTATCCCCGTGCCGAACGGGTGGGTTTGAGCAGCCTGAAGCTGTTGAACTACCGCGCCAACCGCTCGGGGTCCCTGATGAGGAAGAAGACCGATCCGGATTGGAAGGTGGGCGCGCATCTGGAAATAGTCGACCGCGTCCTTGCCGATTGGGCCGAAAACGGCTTCGCCATGCAATTCCCCCTGGAGATCCTGAAGTGGTCGTGCGAATTCCTATTCAACGACCTTTTGCGCCTGCCCGACGATCGCTGCTGCGAGTACGCAGGGCGCCTGCGGGAGCTGTGGGAGGAATGCCTGCCCGCGCACGCGTTAGGGGAGTTTTCGGATGATCCTGTGTATTGCAGGGCGCTCGATGCCATCGCCCATGACCCTGCGCAGCTGCGCGGCCTTGCAAGGAAGAGGCTCTTGGCTGATTTCGTGCGCAGGTCCTGCGGCCGCAAGAAGATGGTCGCCCAGCTGCCTGCCATCCTGCGCTCGTAGACGGGTTCATTGCATTCTTACCGGATTGGTAAAGTGATTTTTCTAGTGTCGTGTACTATAAAATGAAAACCTCAAAAGAAAACTGTGGTGAATGATGAAAGATATCTGTGTTTTTACTCCTACATATAATCGTGCGTATTGTCTTGAATCGCTATTCGAGAGCTTGTGCAACCAGGAAAAAGGTGAATACTCTTTCTATTGGCTTGTTGTGGATGATGGT
>SFII01000153.1 GCA_004555335.1 Coriobacteriaceae bacterium
TGGCATTCGCGCTTCAGTGCCTCATGTGCTATCAGGTGATCGCCCGTCGCGAGCTTTCCCGCCAGAGCATGCTCGTCGCCAAGGCCCTGGCCGAAAAGGGCCTGCAGGCGGGAAGGGAAATGGTCGCGCGCATCGTAGGGCGCGATGTGGATTCACTGGACGAAACCGGCGTGACCAAGGCCGCGGTGGAAACCGTTGCCGAAAACGCCAACGACGGCGTGATCGCGCCTCTGTTCTTTCTGGCAATCGGCGGCGGCCCCTTGGCGCTGGCTTATAAGGCAGTGAGCACGCTCGACAGCATGGTGGGCTACAAGAACGAGAAGTACCTGGACTACGGCCGAGCTTCCGCGAAGCTCGACGACGTACTGGCCTATGTCCCCGCGCGCGTTTCGGCACTGTGCATGGTGTTATCCGCCGCGCTGCTGGGCCTGGACGCGAAGGGCGCCTGGCGCATCTGGAGACGTGACCACGGCAAGCACGCAAGTCCCAATTCGGCCCACACGGAAGCCGCAACCGCAGGCGCACTGGGCGTGCAGCTTGCCGGCAATGCCGTCTACGGCGGCGTGGTGCACGAAAAGCCCACTATCGGAGACGCCACCCGACCGGTCGAGCTGGCAGACATCGCCCGCGCAGGCAGGCTTATGACAGCGGCGAGCCTAACGGCTTTCGCCCTGTTCGCGGCCCTACGCCTGGCGCTTTGGGCGCTGATCGGATAAGCCGGAAGCGACCCGCAACGCACAACCCGGAGCAAGCCGACCGCTCCGGCAACCATAACCCCCGCGAGGCAGCAGACCCCGCACGGACACGAAACCATAAGGAGGCAAGCTAGCATGGCCAAGGCAATCATGGTGCAAGGAACCATGTCCAATGCGGGCAAGAGCCTGCTCGTCGCCGGACTGTGCCGCATCTTCGCACGTGCCGGCTATAAGGTGGCGCCCTTCAAGGGACAGAACATGGCCCTGAACAGCGCCGTGACCAAAGACGGATTGGAAATGGGCCGCGCCCAGGTGATGCAGGCGGAAGCCGCTGGCATCGACCCCGATGTGCGTATGAACCCCATCCTGCTGAAACCTACCAGCGACATGGGCAGCCAGGTAATCGTGCTAGGCGAGGTGCTGGACACCATGAAGGCTGCCGACTACTACGCCTACAAGGCCAACCTGAAGTCTTCTGTCCAGGATGCCTTCGATTCGCTTTCCGAAGACTTTGACATCGTGGTCATCGAAGGCGCAGGCAGCCCCGCGGAAATCAACCTGAAGACCGACGATCTGGCCAACATGGGCATGGCCAAGATGGCGAAGGCCCCCGTACTGCTAGTGGGCGACATCGACCCGGGCGGCGTGTTCGCCCAGCTGTACGGCACCATGGAACTGCTCGGCGAAGACGAGCGCGCCATGGTGAAGGGCCTGGTCATCAACAAATTCCGCGGCGATGTGGAGATTCTGCGCCCCGGACTGGCCCCGCTGGAAGAAATGTGCGGCGTGCCCGTGGTGGGCGTGGTGCCCTACACCAAGCTTGACCTGGACGACGAGGACAGCCTGGCCACGCGCCTGAACCAGCATTCCAGCGAAGGCGTGCTGGATGTTGCGGTCATCCGCATCCCCCACCTTTCCAACTTCACCGACTTCAACGCGATCGAGCGCCACCCCATGATGGCGCTGCGCTACGTGGACAATGCCGTGGAACTGGGCAGGCCCGACCTGGTGGTGCTGCCCGGCACCAAGAACACGCTCGACGACCTGGCCTGGCTGAAGGAAAGCGGCATGGCGCGCTGTACCAAGGCGCTCGCCGCACAGGGCACGCCCGTCATCGGCATCTGCGGCGGCTACCAGATGCTGGGCGAGCAGCTGCACGATCCCTTCGGCGTGGAAGAAGGCGGCGATGCCGAAGGCCTGGGCCTGCTGCCCATGGAAACCACCTTCACCACCGAAAAGCGCCGCACCCGCATCACCGGCAAGTGCCTGGACCTGGAAGGCGTGTTCGCACCGCTTTCGCAGCTTGACCTGGAGGGATACGAAATCCACATGGGCACCACCACGGGCAGCTGCCCTGCCTCGGTGTGCCTGCACCAGCAAGACGGCGATGTCACCGACGGCGGCCAGTGCGGCAACGTGCTGGGAAGCTACCTGCATGGATTCTTCGACGCGCCCGGCATCTGCGACGCCCTGGCGCAGGCCCTGGCGCAGGCGCGCGGCATCTCGCTTCCCGAGCTGCAGCACAAGACCAGCCAGGCCTTCAAGGAAGAGCAGTACGACCTGCTGGCCGACACGCTGGAAGCGGCATTGGACATGGACCAGGTCTACCGCATCCTGAACGAAGGTGTATAACTGATACCATCCGGATTGCATTAGCGCCCGAAACAGGGCGGTAGGCCTTTCCCGGCCGGGCAACGGAAACGGGAGCCCGATCAACCGCAAACGGCAACCGAACCTTTCGCAGCCTGAACCCAAGGTGTGCACCCGCCCGGGGTTCGGTTCACGAGCCAAGGGTTTTCGCCCTCCAATCGAGGACGCGCGATCCGTACCGATGAAACCGAAGGGACGAAGATGATCCACATCTACCACGGAGACGGAAAGGGAAAGACCACCGCAGCCATGGGCCTGGCCCTGCGCGCCATCGCCCAGGGGCAGCGCCTGCTGATCGTGCAGTTCCTGAAGGGAAGCGAAAGCGGCGAGATCACGCTGCTGGGCCAATACCCGAACGTCACCATCTTCCGCGGCAAGCCCAACTGCAAGTTCTCCTTCCAGATGACCGACGAAGAGAAGTGCGACTGCCGCCAGGCCAACGACGACATGCTGGCCCGCGCCCTGCAGGAGCACGCGTGCGACCCCTTCGGCACCATCATCCTGGACGAGCTGAACGGCGCGCTTTCCACCGGCCTGCTTTCCCCCGACCCTCTTGCGGGCATCATCCGCCAAGCACAGGGCGCCGAAGACGGCTTGGAGCTGATCTGCACCGGACGCAATCCGCAAGCCTGGCTGGTCGACGCCGCCGACTACATCACCGAAATGAAATGCGAACGCCACCCCTTCGACCAGGGCGTGTGCGCACGAAAGGGAGTCGAATACTGATGAGCGACCTTCTTGCTTCCCCCCACGAAATCGAACGACGCAGCTTCCAGATCATCGGCGAGGAACTGGGCGACCGCGTTCTGGACCCCGAACAGGAACCCATCATCAAGCGCGTCATCGCAACGGAGGGGCAGACGGTCGATATCGATTACGACACCGGCACCGTGTATATCGACGGCGAAGCGCTGAACGAAACGCAGTTCGGCATTGAAAACGGCATCACGTTCCATCCGTATGACGGGTATGAAGCGCTCGTGTTCCCGCAGACCGTGCCGAAGGGCTGCGTGTTCGTTTTGGGCGA
>SFII01000154.1 GCA_004555335.1 Coriobacteriaceae bacterium
CTGCAGCGTCGGTGAAACCTGTCTTGATGCCGCAGGTTCCCTCGTAGGTGCCGATAAGCTCGTCGGTGGATTCCAGCTCGATGCTTTCCTGCGCGCCGTCGCGCGTTACGGTGCAGCTGTTGAACTGCCCGGAAACCACGGCGCGGAAATCCTCGGACTTCATAGCAGCGGCGCACATGAGCGAAACATCCTTCGCGCAGCTGTGCTGATCGCTTTCGAAGCCCTCGTCATCCAAACCGTGGGGATTGGTGAACAGGGTGTCTTCCATCCCCAGCTCGACAGCCTTGGCGTTCATCGCATCGACGAAGGCTTGCGTGCAGTTTTCCGGATTGGAGGGATCATCTGCAAGCTGAGCACCTACCGATTCCGCAATCGCCTGCGCAGCGTCGTTGCCGGAAGGGATCATAAGCGCCTTGAGCGCATCTTCCAAAGTCATGGTATCGCCAGCCTGCAGGTTGGCACTCGATTCACCGATATTTGCTGCAGTCTCGCTCACGGTGACCGTATAGTCCATGGGCGCATTTTCCAAGGCAACGAGCGCAGTCATCACCTTCGTGACGCTCGCGATGGGAGCGGTATCGGAATCGTTGCGCTGGAAGTACACGGTTCCATCCTGCCCGACAACGCATACGCGTTCGGCGGCGATGTCAGGGCACTGGGAATCATCGAGCCCACGGTCGGCAACGGTCTTTTCCGCCACCCGATCGTCTTGCCTGACGTCGGCATACGCCGTTGCGGGCATGGCGACGCAGAGCGCCAGCGCAAAGGATGCGCTGGCGACTGCGGAAAACCTTGCTGTTGATCGCACCTGGTGAAGTGCGGTTTTGCGAAGCGGTTTCTTCAAGGGCAAAACTCCTTAGGAAAACAGGGTTTACGAATTGGCCGAAGGCCAGTCGGAAGGCGTTCCTCCGCGTACAGTCACCTCATCGGTAGGTTCGTAGACCGAGATGAAAGTATCCTCGCGAACCTTTTTGCCCTCCTTGTCCTTGACCGTACGGATTACCTGGATGGTGTGGCCATTGGAGCCGGTGGTCTTGACATACGAGGTACCGGGGGCAAGCTCGCTGTCGTACTTGACGACCTTTTCGTAGTCGGTCGAGTCGGTCCATTCGCCGGTCTGGGTTTCGACGGTATAGCCGGGGCTGATGCCGTAGAGGCAGACGGTCAGCGAGGTTTCGGTGGAGCTGGTCTTGACCAGAATGTCTGAAGAGGTGTCGTTTTCCCACTTCAGATCCAGGTCGGGCCAGCTTACCGCGGCATCACGGCCTTCGGGGTAACTGGAAATGTACATGGTATGGTTGCGGCGCTCGACCACGGGAAGGCCGGCATCATAAACCGCGTTGAAAACGGTAGTCGCAACCAGGCAAATGCCACCGCCGATTTCCTCGGACATCTCGCCCGCAACGATGGATCCAGCCGACTGGAAACCGTTTTCGGCATTGCTTTCGCCAACCGTGTCATGGAAGGACCAGATTCCCCCATCGGCTTCGACGATGCTGTTGTTGATCTTTTCGCCAGCCAGCCTGATGTTGTGGTTGCGTTCGGCAGCACCCGCCGTGAATTCCGTGGTGTACTCGCTGATCAGGCCGATTACGTTCGCATTGAGCGCCTCGTTGAAGCTCATCTCGGAGGGAACCTGGACGCTTTCGACCTCGATAGTGGGTGCCGAAGTCGTGTTGGCACCATCACCGAACAGCTGGTCATTGAGCTTGGAGATACTGGAATTGATCTGGGGCATAGTGCCTTCGGAATCCAGTTTGACCACGATTTCGCCGTTACCCTTGTCCTCGAAGCGAACACCCTCGTTTCCGTCGGGGAAAACAGCCTTGGCATGTTCGGAGATATCGGGGGTGGCAAGCTTGGGATCGAAGTAGACGACCAAGGAGGATTCGCCCCTATCGTCGGTGACGATATAGGTTCCCACCCAGGACCCCAGCTCGGCGGAATCGGCGCTCCAGGAAGTATCGTTATAGGTGAACTTGGCTCCATTGGCGATAGCGGAGTTCACCTTGTCAGCGGCTTTTTGACCTTCCTCGGTGCTGATCTGAGGGTCGGTTTCCACAACCGTCTCGAAGAACTGGCGGTTCTGGACGTCCTTGTTCGTGAACTGCTCGGAAAGCTTCTGCTGCAATTCCTTGCGGTCGACCATCATGCCGCTTGCGCTTTCGGTGGCACGTGCCGTTCCGTTTTCGATCACAAGCTCGGAATTCGTGAAGGATTCACCCAGGGCCAGGTCGATGTTGGATGCCAGGCTTTCCAAGGCAGCTTCATTGAACTGCACGGACACGTCGATCTTCTTACCGAAGAAAAGCACGCCCAAACGATCGAGGGGGCCTCCCCTACCCGCTTCGAAAGCCTCATGGGCCAGGCTTTCGTAGTCGATATGCGCCTGCATGGTCTCCCAATTGGCGGTCCAGTAGTTGGTCTGCGCGGCCTGCTCTTCAACGGACAGGTTGCCCGAGTCAACCGGGTTTTCGGCCTGCTCGTTCATGGCATCTTCGGAACGGTAGATAGTGACGTCGCTCGCCGAGATGAGGGGTTCGTATTCGGATTGGATGGCCTGGGCCAGTTCCTCTTCGGTCATGCCCCTGGCCTTGATGTCGCCCACCATGACGCGGCTGTGAACCTTGCCCACGCTCGCAAGCGAATCGACTGCGCCGCCCAGAATCACCAGGGCGACGACGATGATCGCGGCAAGGGCCACCTTCGACTTGCGCGCAACGGCGGAAAGGAATCCGCCGATTGCAGCAACGGCAGCCTTCAGGAAGTTCATGATGATGGTGAACAGATCGTCCGACCCGGAATTACGGGGAGCACGGCTGGGGGACGTACGGTTATCCTCGCGGTTGCCACGGGGCGCGCCAGCGCTGTTATACCTGCGTCCGGAACGCGAGTAGTTTCCCGCATAGGAATCACGCTGCGCACTGCGGCGACGGTCCTGCGAAGCGGGTATGCGGCCGGTTGAAGAGCCATCGCGGGAAACAGGACGAGACGAACCGGTCGCCTGAGACACAGGGCGACCCGAACCCGTCCCCTGCGAGGCAGAGCGGAACTGGCCGGTGCTTCCGGTCGAAACCCTATTCCTTCTGGATGCACCTTGCGCCCTCAGGTCCTCTTCGCCGGAAGGACGTTGCGAACGGGCAGGACGGCGGGCGGGGTCCGCAGAAGGAGAAGTCCTCCGGCGGGAAGGCCCATTGGGTTGCCCGCTGTAATATCGACGATCGTTGTCATTCATTGCCATTACCTTGCCTTGCTGCAATGGACTCGCGGACGAGCCTTATCGCGGTAGTAACGTAATAGAACGTAGTGAGAATACCCAGGAATAAGCCTGCATACACAAGCCATATGCCCAGGAAACAGCTGTC
>SFII01000155.1 GCA_004555335.1 Coriobacteriaceae bacterium
TGCCCGCACTGGCGATGGACATGCGCAGCAGCTCCTGGTATTCGTCCACAGCGGCGATAACGCAGCTCAAGAAGACCAGGAAGCGCAGGTTGGACTGCGGTGCCTCGCCGGGCTCGAGCAGGTTCATGCCGTCGCAGGAAAGCGACCAGTTGTCATGCTTGCCCGAGCCGTTGATACCCTCGAAGGGCTTTTCGTGCTGCAGGCACACCAGGCCGTGATGGGATGCGATCAGGCACATCTTCTCCATGGTGAGCAGGTTCTGGTCGATGGCGCGGTTGCATTCCGAGAACACGGGCGCAAGCTCGTGCTGGCAGGGGGCGACCTCGTTATGCTTGGTCTTGGCAGGCACGCCCAGCTTCCACAGCTCGTCGTCCAGTTCCTTCATGAAGTCGTTGACGGTGGGGCGAATTGCACCGAAGTAATGCTCTTCCAGCTCCTGGCCCTTACACGGCGGCGCACCGAACAGGGTGCGGCCGGTCAGCATCAGGTCCTGGCGCTTTTCGTAGTCCTTTTCGGAGATGAGGAAGTACTCCTGCTCGCTGCCAACGGTAGGAACCACGTGATGATGGCCTTTAAAGCCGAAGTGGTCGAGCACGCGGTTTGCCTGCTCGTCGATGGCCTTCATGGAACGCAGCAGCGGAGTCTTCTTGTCCAGCGCCTCGCCGGTGTAGCTGCAGAAGGCGGTGGGGATACACAGCACCTCGTCCTTGATGAAGGCATAGCTGGTAGGGTCCCATGCGGTATAGCCACGTGCCTCGAAGGTGGCGCGGCTGCCGCCGTTGGGGAAGCTCGACGCGTCGGGCTCGCCCTGGATCAGCTCCTTGCCGGAGAACTTGGTGATGGCGCTGCCATCTTCCGCGGGCTCCAGGAAGCTGTCGTGCTTTTCGGAAGTGATGCCCGAAAGCGGCTGGAACCAATGGGCATAATGGGTCGCGCCCTTTTCCAGCGCCCAGGACTTCATAGCGTGGGCGACGGCATTGGCAACCTCGATATCGAGCGGCTCGCCCTCTTTGATGGTCTTGGAAAGCTTCTTATACACATTCGACGGGATTCGCTCGCGCATGGCGCGGTCGTCGAACACCATCGATCCATAGTTTTCAGTGATGTCAGCCATTCAAACAGCTCCTCGCTGATCGTAAGCAACGGTCGGTCGGATCCAATAAGGCTGCGTCTTCGGGAGCAAAAGCCACTGGAAGCGCACCTTAAGACGATAAACTACCAAAGCCTTATTGCAAAACGTTTTCGGGAATAACCACAGCAGAAAATCGCAGCGAGATGCATGTGCCAACTCAGCGCCCGCACAGGCGCGATAGACCTGGCCGCGCAGCCGCTCGGCACGTTGCGCAAGACGGCGCACCGAAGCATCGGGGCCTTAGAAATGCGCGTCCCATTCGTTCAGGAAGCGGTCGGCGAAGTCGCGCATATAGTCGATCTTGCGCTGGGCAAGCTCGCGTCCCGTTTCGGTATTCATGTTCTCAACCAGCTTGAAGGACTTATCGAACAGGAAATGCAGCATCGACGCACTCGGCCTATCGGATTCCGCATAGTCATCGCGCCCGCCCAAGGGCACGCTCGGGTCGTACAAGGGGATGCCGTGCGCCCCACCGTAAGCGAACGCCCGAGCGATGCCCAAGGCGCCCAGGGCATCCAGGTTGTCGGCATCCTGCAATACCAAGGTGTTCCAATCCTCAACATTGTCGCCGTTCCAGTTGTAGTGCTCGTGATGCTCCACGCAATAGCAGATGCGGTCGATCTGGTCTTCCGTCAGGTCGGTGCCTGCGAGCATTTCGCGGATCGGGGCGATCGATTCCTCGGGCGACACGAACCTTCCCGCATCGTGCTCCATGATGCGATGGACATCATGCAACAACGCTGCGATGCCGATCACCGTCCTATCGCCACCCTCACGCTCCTGAAGGTAGAGCGCCGCCGCCATCGTGCGCTCCAAGTGGCTGGCATCGTGACCGCTCGAATCCCTTTCGAACAGCTCCATCACCATCGGGCGCAACTTCTCAAGATGCTTTTCCAACATGGTTCCTCCTCCGCTCCCGTTATCCAACTTCCCTTGCTAACACCCCAAGATCCCGTACTTCCGGGCAAGCTTCTCCTCGATGCGCTTCGACGCCTTGGAAAGCGCGAAGCAGATGATGAAGAAGATCACGGCCATCAAGGCGTAGCATTCGAACATCTGGCCCGGATAACGCTGGCTGACCATCACCCCCGCATAGGTCAGATCGATCAGGCCGACCATGGTCACGATGGACGTGTCCTTGAACAGCGAGATGAAGAAGCCCACATACGAAGGCAGTACCGCGCGGAACATCTGGGGCAGGATCACGCACGTCATGCACTGGAAGCCCGAAAGCCCGGTGCTCTTCGCCGCAAGCCACTGGCCCTTCTGCACGCTGGAGATACCCGCCCTGAATATCTCAGCCTGATTGACAGAGGAATATAGGGCCAGGGCGAAAAACGCAGTCAGCAAGGCGGGCAGGGGCTTTCCGGCTATCAGGGGCACGGTCAGCACGAACCAGAACATGATCAGGATAAGCGGCAGCGCACGGCACACCTCGATGACGGCGGTGCACGCCCTGCTCAAAACCGGATTGCCCGAAAGCCGGCCCAGCGCCAGTACCATCCCGAAAACGAACCCGAAGGCAAGCGCGGAAAAAGACAGGATGATATTGACCAACAGGCCCCCGATCGCCCCATTGGGAAAAGGACCCACAAGGAAGAATTTCAGCATTTTCTCAAAAGCCACAGCAAACGCCCTTCAACGAATCGAACACCACCGATTCAGCTCATCAATCCCTCAGGGGAAGGAATCGCCTCTCTACCCAACGGGCCGCCCATTGCAAGAGGAAGTTGACCGCCAGATAGAACACGGTGGCAACCAGCATGGTCTCGATGATCCTGAAGGTGATCGCCTCGATATGCTTCGCCACCCACATCAGCTCCATGACCCCGATCGCCATGCAGAGCGAGGTGTTCAGGCAATTGTGGATGATCCTGTTCGTGAGGGCGGGGAAGCAATTCCTCAGAGCCTGCGGCCAGATAACGAAGGCCCAGGTCTGGAAATGGGAAAGCCCCGAAGAATATGCGGCGGAGAACTGCTCCTTATGCACGGCAAGCACTCCTCCGCGGAATATCTCGCTGATATAGCCGCCGCTCGTCAATGCCAACGCAACAACGCCCGCCCAATAATTGAACTGGGAGCTCCTGTTCAGCACCGCGGCAACGCTATCGGGCAGCAGGGCGGGGAACGCGAAGTAGAAGAAATACAGCCAGATGAGGGTGGGGATGTTGCGGCACAGCTCAACATAAGCAGAAGCGATGGCGCGGAGGGGCTTCGCCGAAGAAAGGCTCAT
>SFII01000002.1 GCA_004555335.1 Coriobacteriaceae bacterium
TTAATACGGAAATGCAGGTAATCTAACGGGCACCATCACGCTACCCTTTTGTAACCTACCTTAGGTAAACCCCCGACAACGCGCTGGGCAGGCTGTATGGCGAAAAGATTCCCCAGGTAAGGCAGTGAAACCATGCGATTGAAAAAAAGAAAACCTCCCGAAGGAGGTTTTCCAAAGCATGTATTCCTTGACTGGTTAGTCTTCGGAAATATCCGTGATCGCACCCATGGGGCAATCTTCCAGGCAGTCACCGCACGCGATGCAGTTATCCTCATTCACAACGGCAACGGCGCCTCCGGCGATATCAAGAACACCCTGAGGGCAGGAATCAACGCAGATTCCGCAACCTACGCATTCGTCCTCGCTGATGATAGGATGAGCCATCGTTTCCTCCTTGATTACAACTTCCTCCTGAGAGAGGAACTGCAAACAACCCCCGATGAAGTTCGCAATCCCGTGCTCTTATATAGCGCAAGATACCATTACATGCATCTATTGCAATAGCAGCTACATTCATTTTTTTAATCAGTTCCGAGATTGCGCCCTTTATGGGACGGGACTTGGAAGAATCAATGAATGAACTGCCGATATACCAGAGCAAATTAGCATATTCTGGGCAATTGTTCACCTACAAGCATGTCGAGGATCCTGGAACTTCCGAAAGAAGTCCGCAATTCGACGCGCGGAACCCTCGAATGCGGCGCCTCGAGCACTTCCCCGATCACGGCAGCCGCAGCACCATAGCGCGAGGACCTCATCGCATCGAGGGCTGCGTCGGCCTGATCGGCAGGGACAACGCATACCATCTTGCCTTCATTCGCAACCTGGAACACGTCGTAGCCCAACAGCTCGCAGGCACCCATCACCTCTTCGGCAACAGGGACATCGGCTTGCCTGACCTGCATGTCGCAACCTGACTGGGAAGCGAGCTCGTTCAGGGTGGAAGCCAAGCCGCCGCGCGTGGGATCCCTGAAGCAGCGGGTATCGGGTGCGGCTTGCAGCACCGATTCGATCATATGGTTCAAAGGTGCGGCATCGCTTTTCAGGTTCGCAGAAAAAGACAGTTGCTCCCTGCAGCTCATGATGGTGATCCCGTGGTCGCCGATCGTACCGGAAACGATGATCCTGTCACCGGGCCTGCAATATTGCCCACCTAATCGTCGCCCTGCGGGAATCACGCCTATTCCGCTCGTGTTGATGTAAATCCCGTCACCATGACCGCGATTCACGACCTTCGTATCCCCCGTCACTATCCGCACCCCCGCTTCAGCGGCAGTGCGCGCCATGCTCTGGCAGATTCGCTTGAGGTCTTCCATGGGGAATCCCTCTTCCAAGATGAACGCGCAACTGAGGTATCGGGGAATCGCCCCTGCGGTAGCAACATCATTGACCGTCCCGCATACCGCAAGATGGCCGATATCCCCTCCGGGGAAGAAGCGGGGACTGACTACGAAGCTATCGGTCGAGAAGGATATGCGCTCCCCTGGAGCGGTTCCGGGAAGATCGGCGGCATCGTTTCCCTGCCGCAGCTCATCGCTTCCATACGCCTCGAGGAAGACCCGGTCGATGATCCTCTGCATCATCGACCCGCCGCTTCCGTGTCCCAACAATACGGTTTCGTCCATTGCCTTCCCTATCATTTTCGTTATCGGCAAACATCATGCGAATGAACCGGCCCCGAACCTTGCTGATGGATGCACGCAGGATCGTTGCCGATAGTTGTGCAGGTAAGCCCGCCCGTCTTCACACCCTTCATGCCCAGGATCTGGTCGGAAATATCCTTTACCACGCCCATGCTCCCCTTCAGGATGATGGTTTCCAAACAGGTATGGTGGTCAAGGTGGACGTGGAGGGTGGAAACCACGTTCTCGAAGTTGGAATGCTGGATACCATCCAGGCGATCCTTCAGGTCATTCGTATGATGGTCGTACACGATGGTAAGGGTCGCCATCACCTGCGCATCGGGATCTTCGCATTCATCCCTTTCCAAGGCGAAGCGGATGAGGTCGCGGACCGCTTCGCTCCTATTATTCGGGGCACCCCGCTTGGCTACCAGACGATCGAATCGCTCGAGCAGGCTTTCAGGGACCGCGACGGAAAAACGTACGAGTTCGTCAGACATCCCGCCTCCAACGCTATACCAGCTCGACGGTCACGCCAGAAGCATGGGAGGATTCGTCTTCGAGGGAATCCTTGGCATCTGCCATCAGCGCTCGCGCATCATCGAGCAGGGACTGGACCGAATGGAGGATATCGTCGGTCTTCGCATACCCTGCACCGCCTGCGGTATGGGCAAGCTTATGGACCCAACGGCGCTGCAATGCCAGCTGATCGTCGATCTGGTCGATCATCATCTCGAACTGATTGGTGTTTACCCCGTTGCTGCACATGGGGGAATCCCTCCTTCGCGTTTCAGCCGGATTGGAAAGGCCGGCGGCTCATTGCCGCCGGCCCCGATTCCGAATATCGTCGGATGGGATCGTGATAAGCGAACCCACCGGACAAACGTAACACTTCTTCGCAGGATCCTATCCCTGCATCATGCGCTTCGCTTCCTTCTTGCGGTCGATGGTCGACAGGATGCGCTTGCGCATGCGAATGCTGAGCGGGGTGACTTCGACCTGCTCGTCATCCTGGATGTACTCCAAAGCCTCTTCCAGAGTGAAGGTGATGGGGGGAGTGAGCTGGATCGCCTTATCCGCCGTGGAAGAACGCTGATTGCCCAACTGCTTGGTCTTCTCGACGTTCACCACCATGTCGCCCTCCTTGGCGCTTTCACCTACGAGCATGCCCTCATAGCATTCGTCGCCGGGCGAAACGAACATGCGACCGCGTTCCTGCAGGGTATCCAAGGCATAGGCGACCGCCTTACCGGTGGACATGGCGATCATCGAGCCGTTGCGACGGCCCATCATCTCGCCGGAGAAGGGGCCGTATTCCTTGAAGTGGTGGAAGAGGATTGCCTCGCCATGGGTTGCGTTCAGGATGCGGGTCTTCAGGCCCATGGTGCCGCGGGAGGGAATCCTGAAGGTCAGATGGGTCATAGTTTCGTCCGAAACCATATCCTCCATGATGCCGCCCGCAGTGCCCATCACCTCGATGGCCTTACCTGCGTAATCATTGGGAACGTCGACCGTCGCCTCCTCGATGGGCTCGAGCTTGTTGCCGCTCTCGTCGATCTTGTACACGACCTGGGGACGGCCGACCTGGAATTCGAATCCCTCGCGGCGCATGGTTTCCATGAGCACGGACAGATGCAGCACGCCGCGGCCGGCAACTTCGACACCGGAGCCGTCTTCGCACTCGGTGATGCGCATGGAGATATTGCTCTCCTTCTCGCGCATGAGGCGCTCATGCAGCTGGCGTGCACCGACGATGTCGCCTTCGCGGCCCACGAGGGGGCTGGTCGAAGCTTCGAACACTACCGCCATCGTAGGCTCTTCGACGGCGATGGGCTCCATTTCTACCGGGTTCTCGCGATCGGTTACCACGTCGCCGATATCGGCGTCCTCGATGCCGATAACGGCGACGATATCGCCCGCATGGACCTCGGGCACTTCGGCCTTGCCCAGGTTCTCGAAGGTATACACCTTGCGGATCATGGCATTGCGCTGGGCACCATCCGCCTTGACGACCAGGACCTGCTCCTTTTCGTGCAAGGTGCCGCTGCGCAGGCGGCCGACGCCGATACGGCCTTCATAGCTGCTGTGGTCGACCGTGCAGATCTGCATGGCGACGGGGGCATCGGGATCGACCTCGGGTGCCGGAACCTCTTCGAGGATAGCGTCGAGCAGGGGGATCATATCCATGTTGTCATCTTCAGCGGAATAGCGGGCGTAGCCGTTGACCGCAGAGGCGTAGATCACGGGGAAATCGAGCTGCTCGTCGCTCGCACCGAGTTCGACCATGAGGTCGAAGACCTTATCGACCGCACCTTCGGGATCGGCATTCGGACGGTCGATCTTATTCACTACCACGATGATGCGGAGACCGCGGCTGAGCGCATGCGAAAGGACGAATCGGGTCTGGGGCTTGGGGCCTTCGTAGGCGTCGACGATAAGCAGGGCGCCATCGGCCATGTTCAGCACTCGCTCGACCTCTCCGCCGAAATCCGCATGCCCAGGCGTGTCGATGACGTTGATCTTCACATCCTTGTAGTGGATGGAAATATTCTTGGACAGAATAGTGATGCCGCGCTCACGCTCCTGATCGTTGCTGTCCAGAACGCGCTCTGCAACCTGTTGGTTCTTACGGAACACGCCGCTTGTATACAGCAGACGATCGACCAGGGTTGTTTTTCCATGGTCAACATGGGCGATGATTGCGACGTTGCGAAGGTGCTCTTGCCTCATACCGAATCCTTCTCAGATCTATTTTCCGACACCGGAAACCCGGGTGCTTCAATTGACAAATTGCCGATTGTCTACAGTAACACGCCCGGGAAATCCGAATCGCCGCATACCGCCATATCATCAGAAATCCTTACAGCCAGTGGAAAAGCGAATCATCCAACCTGCAGGGCGGCCCTAAACCGCACGACGGGGCGCGAAGTCCTTGGGACACGATGTTCCACGTGCACAATGTTTCACGTGGAACAAAAAAGCGGCAGGATCGATTCGATCCGGCCGCTTGGAGACCCTCCCGCTAAGGATGTGTCAGTTACGGACGCCTTTTCAGCATCCCCGCTACCTTCAACCATTGGACTGTAGGAACGGCAGCGACGACACCCAGCAGGATGAGGAATACGCCCACCATGAGCATTCCGGGGTCGGGGTCGAAAATCGTAGCAGAAAAGCAAACCAGCATGATTCCCATACCCATGCAAGTGGCAACGACGATACCGATCATGGCCGCTTGGATATACATCGCCTTCGGGGCCTGCCTACTCTCATCTAATACCCTCATTGCAGGAGCCGATATCTCGGAGGATTTGCCATCGATGACGGCGCGCATCTCCTGGGCGGCATATTCGAATCGTTTCGCCTGACGATCCCAGAGCGGGATCATAAAGCATAATCCAGCAGCTAAAACCACGATCTGCCACCATACATGGGTGAGAAAGCCGGTGCCGACACCAAGCAGGGCGAATAGGATAACCGCGCAGGCTATCCCCTTCCTCAAGCCCGAAGCTTGAACAAGCGCTACTTTCTCAGCAAATTCAAGAACTTCGATGGATTCGTTAACCATCCGCCTATCACCCCTTCGTAATCGCTTCTCAGAAACTAGCCGCCCAAACCGTGTCCGAAAACAGGATCATCCCGAAA
Source organism: Coriobacteriaceae bacterium (assembly GCA_004555335.1). Classification (GTDB taxonomy): domain Bacteria; phylum Actinomycetota; class Coriobacteriia; order Coriobacteriales; family Eggerthellaceae; genus W1P20-047. Next base: position 5,265 of record SFII01000002.1, read on the forward strand.
AATACCATCCGATTGCCGGCGGACGACTACCCGATAGACTCCTCGCCCGTAAGGTTGGTCCAAACATCCTGCAGGGTTCCGCCGACGGCTTCGCCGATTACCCCATCAAGATAACCGCTGCTGATCGCTTCCTGGCTTACAACCATGAATTGATGCGTGCTTTCGGAGGACTTGCTGATGATGACCAGATACTCCTTCATGCTAGGTCCGTAGATAACGGCCACGCCGTCGTCGCCGACGAAATAACTGTCTTCAACCACGCACTGGGCATTGCCTGCAAGCGCTGCCTGGGAATCCTTATAGCCCGCAACATTGCTGAATCCGAAGGCGAGAATACCGCCGCCCTTTTCGTTCGCAGCATTGTAATCGTCGATGGTGTATTCGCCGGATTTCTTCAATGCAGCATAGGACGCACCATCATCGGGACGCATCCATGTGCGGATATCCTCGTTCCAGACATAACCCTGCTGGTCGAGCAAGGTGGCCAATTCCCAACCCTTCAGCTCAGTCAGGGCATAGAGCGTTATGTTGCCATGCTCGTCGATGCAGGTATCCTCGAAGTCGTAGGCACCGGTGCCTTCGGACGAGGGTTTCTCGGCATCGCCCCCGGATTCCTGCCCGGAAAAAGATCCCTTCTGCTCGGAAGAAGCCTCTTTCTGCTCGGCAGCTTCCTTCTTGGCTGCCACGTCGTCGGCTTTATCCTCCTTCGACGATGCACAGCCGAACATCCCCAGTGCAAGCACGAGCGATAATGCGCCGAGGATGATGCCCTTTCCCATCTTCATCGTTGCTCCTTTCCGGTTGGAACATTTCGCTGATCCCCATCCGTAGGGAAACGGCGGGATCATTGTTCTTCAGACAGGATGCCCATCTGAGCGTCCTGCAAATCCCTGACCAAACTCCACAGTTCTCCGCCACCCGTCACGGAATAACGCCGGCTCCCCCCCGCAGACGAGGATTTCCTCGCTTTCGAATGCGAATTGGACCTGCGTTCCATCTTGGAGGGTGAAAATAACATGGTGATAGCAGTCGGTAACGGACATATCCGTCTCACCTACCGCTTCGATACGGCAGAGCCCCGCATAGATCTGCCTGATAGTTTCCTCGTCGGTGACATCCACGTCGGGACGGCTCCCGCTCTGATCGTAGAGAACATTGGCGGACTGGGGAATAAGCCCTGCCTCCATGTCCTCGACGAGCCTTTCGTACCCGGGAAGGGAAACGATGGAATCGGATAAGTCGCCCGATCCAGTGGATTCGGAGGGAACGCTGGATCCGGTGGGTTCGCTGGACGCCGGATCAGGCGCACTGCAAGAAGATAGGAAGGAAAGCGCGACAACCAAGGCAAAGCCCGAGAAAGCAGCTTTCAGCGTTTTGCTTGCAATCATGATCGACTACCCCACCTTCGCGTTCGGGCATTTCTCGATAAGCATATTCCACACCGCATCGAGGTCACCGGGATTCGCATATACCTTCGTAAGGGTCATGAATCCCCTGATGGAAATCGATCCGTCCGAATCATTGCGGCAAAGCGACTTCACAGACGAATAAACGATAATACGGCCTGCGCGGTATGCATCGAGCATCATGCGGGCATCGAACCTATCGCCTCCGGAGGCATATACCGCAGACCCTACGCTCGAGGCGATCTGCTCGTCGGAGACGCTGCCGCACGGCGCATCCAAGACGGTTATCTTCGTGTCATCCGCCCGATAGGCATACCAATACGTTCCGCGATAGACCAGCATCGAAAGCGGAATCGACAGCATGAAAACACCGCCGATCAGCCAATATACGAACGAATTCTCGACGATGACATCAACCAAGCCCGAAGACGATCCGATAAGCAGGGCAAAGGTGATGATCGCAAGGGAAATAAGGGCAAGCAGGCCCATGGTCTTAACCATTTCGACGATCTTACTCTTCTTCGTGAGCGAATACCCGTAGAACCACGTATAGACACCATCATCATTGCATGTGAAGTTCGCGGAAGCATTCCCATGGGGCGAGGATTCGCAAACCATACGAGCCATACCTTTCCGAAGTAGTGCGAGCACGCCGGCGGATGATACTGCGAGAAGCGGAAGCACCGGCACAATCCGTCGCGATAAGGACAGTATATCGTTATCGGAGAATCATCGACTTGGAAGGGGAATACGAAGCGAATACGAAATCCAGAACGCCCAATAGCGGTGAAAGATTGGGGCAAAATAAAACTAGCCGGATAAACCGGCTAGAGAAGATTTGGTGGAGCATAAGGGGATCGAACCCTTGACCTCAGGCTTGCAAAGCCCGCGCTCTCCCAGCTGAGCTAATGCCCCGGATATGTATGCACGACACGCAACCTTTAAATAAACGCTCCACCGGCAAACTCGACTCACAGTGGAGCGTTCATTCACAAAATGGTGGGCCCGAATGGACTTGAACCAACGACCTCACGCTTATCAGGCGTGCGCTCTAACCAACTGAGCTACGGGCCCGCGTCATCGCGCTCATTTAATATACTAAACGCACCTTGGTAACGCAAGTACTTTTTCCAGATTCTTGGAAATATTTTCCCCTACAATGAAGGGGTTGCTGCAAAACAGGAGGCACCATGGTTCCAGTCAACGTCTATTCACTCATCATCACCGAACCTCCGGCTCCATCCCTGCTTCTGCTCTGCCCCGATGAGGATACCGTCGGCAAGACGCAGATACGCGTCATCCCCATCCTGATCGGCGCAACGGAGGCAGCCCAGATCGGTGCCGCCCTGAAAGGGGTGCGCATGGAGCGCCCCTCCACCCACGACCTGTTCATGGATGCCCTCACCAACCTGGATACGTTGGTGAGCAGGGTCGAGATAGACAAGGTAGAAGGGAAATCCTTCTTTTCCACCCTGTTCTTAAGGGAGGAAGGCAGGGAAATAGCACTCGACGCCCGTCCAAGCGATTCGGTCTCCCTCGCACTCCGGCAAAACGCCCCTATCCTGATCGGCGAGCGCGTGATGGAAGAAACGGCTCACCTGCTATCCGTGAAAGAGAAAGGTGAAGGCGCCGATTTAGCCGAATTCCATTCCTTCATCGAAGGCATCTCACCCGACGATTTCATCGAAAACGAAGACAAGGGCGAATAGGAAGCACCCTGGATGCAAGAACGGGAACCCGCCGAAGCTCGGCAGGTTCCCGTTTTCATTCGATCGCCCCTATGGACGGGTCGGTTATTCGGCCTTTGCGCGGGCGGGTACATCTTCGACTACGCCGACGGCGGTAACCTTGTCCTTCGCATCCACATTCATCACGCGGACGCCCTGGGTCGCACGGCCCAGTTCGGAGATTCCGCTTGCGGGGGTGCGTACCACGACGCCCTCTTCGGAGATGATGATCAGCTGGTCGTCGTCGTTGACCACCTTCATCGCGGCGAGCAGGCCCTTCTTGATGGTCATGGTGATGGTGTAGACACCCTGGCCGCCGCGATGGTGGCTGGGATATTCGCTCAGCTTGGTGCGCTTACCGTAGCCCTTTTCGGTGATGACGAACAGGTCGCTATCGGGTTTGGCAATCGCCATATCGAGCACGTGGTCTTCGGCGCCCACGGTCATGCCGCGCACACCGGTGGTATCGCGGCCCATGGAACGGACCTCGCTCTCATTCCAGACGATCGCACGGCCGGCACTCGACACCATGACGACGTTCTCTTCGGGCTTGATGCGGCGCACGGCGATCAACTGGTCGTCATCCTTCAGGTTGATGGCGATCATGCCCTCTTCACGCTGGCGGTCGTAGAGCTTCATGGAGGTCTTCTTCACCATGCCGTTCGCGGTTGCGAACAGCAGGTATTCGTCTTCGGGGAATTCCTTGGTTGCGATAACCGCGGAAACACGCTCGCCGGCGGAAAGGCGCAGGTAGTTGACGATTGCCGACCCGCGGGCATGGCGGCCTGCCTCGGGAAGCTCGTAGACCTTCTTGCGGTAAACCTTGCCCTTGGTGGTGAAGAAGAGCATGTACGCATGCGTCGACGCCACGAACAGATGCTCGACGAAATCGTTTTCCTTCAGGTTCACGCCCTGCATGCCCTTACCGCCGCGCTTCTGCTGGCGATAGGTGGAAAGGGAAATGCGCTTGACGTATCCGGACTTGGTGATGGTAACAACCATGTCGTCTTCCGCGATCAGGTCCTCGATGCTGATATCGTCGGCTTCCGAATCGGTGATGCGGGTACGGCGCTCGTTAGCGAACTTCTTCTTGATTTCCTGGAGTTCTTCCTTGATGATCGCGCGGACCAGATTCTCATCCTGCAGCACACGGTTGTAGTACTCGATCTTCTCCTCGAGCTCCTTCAACTCGCCCGCGAGCTTGTCGTACTCCAAGCCAGTCAGACGGCGCAGGCGCATTTCCAAGATCGCATTCGACTGGGCCTCGGAAAGCCCGAAGCGATCCATCAGGCGGGTGCGCGCCTCGGCGTCGGTGCGGGAGGAGCGGATGATCTGGATGACCTCGTCGATGTTGTCGAGGGCGATGAGCAGGCCGCGCACGATATGGGCGCGCTCCTCGGCCTTGCGCAGGTCGTATCGGGTCCTGCGCACGATGACCTCTTCCTGATGCTTGATGTAGTAGAAGAGGATCTCCTTCAGGGAAAGCGTGCGGGGCACACCGTCGACCAGGGCGACCATATTGCAGCCGAAACCCGTGCGCAGATGGGTGTGCTTGAACAGCTTCTTCACCACCACCTGGGGAATGGCATCCTTCTTGAGCTCGATGATGATGTCGATGCCATGGCGATCGGCGCCGTCGTGGACGTTCGAGATCTCGGGGAGCTTCTTGTCGCGGATAAGCTCGCCGATCTTCTCGAGCTGCTTGTTTCGATTGACGCCGTAGGGGATTTCCTTGATGACGATGCTCTGTCGGCCGTTCTTCTTCTCGACGATCTCGTACTTGGACTCGACGGTCAGGGAACCGCGGCCCGTGTTGTACGCATCGACGATGCCCTTGCGGCCACGGATGATGCCGCCTGTGGGGAAGTCGGGACCGGGCATGACCTTCATCAGCTCTTCGGTGGTCACATCCGGGTTGTCGAGCATCAGACAGGTTGCATCCACCACTTCGCCCAGGTTGTGCGGCGGGATGTTGGTCGCCATACCGACCGCGATGCCCTGGGATCCGTTGACGAGCAGGTTCGGGAAGCGGGAGGGGAGCACCTTGGGCTCGCGCAGGCTCTCGTCGTAATTGGGCTGCCAATCGACGGTTTCCTTGTCGAGATCGCGCAGAAGCTCCATGGCGGCGCGGTCCAGGCGTGCCTCGGTATAACGCATCGCAGCCGCCGAGTCGCCGTCGATGGATCCGAAGTTACCATGGCCGTCCACCAGGGGCACCCTCATGCTGAAGGGCTGTGCGAGGCGGACCATGGCGTCGTACACGGCGGAGTCGCCATGGGGATGGTACTTGCCGATAACGTCGCCGACGGTACGCGCCGACTTGGAATGGGGACGATTGGGGGTGATGCCGCTTTCATTCATCGCATACAGGATGCGGCGATGAACCGGCTTCAGGCCGTCACGGACATCGGGAAGGGCGCGGGAAACGATGACGCTCATCGAATATTCGATGAATGACGTCTTCATCTGGAAGCTCATATCGGTCGGACGGATGCTTGCCGCTACCCCTTCGGCGCTGAAATCGGCATCGCCGGAGGCGGCTGCATCGTCGAATTCGTTGTTATAGGTATCGTCTGCCACTGCTTATCTCCTCTGCAGTACGTTTACGGATAAGCCTTGCGGCTTAGATGTCCAGGAAGCGGACGTCGCGGGCATGCTTCTGGATGAAGTCCTTACGCGGTTCGACCTGATCGCCCATGAGATCGGTGACGATGCGCTCGGCTTCGGCGGCATCCTCGATGCTGACCTGGAGCATGATTCGTCCCGAAGGCTCCATGGTGGTTTCCCACAACTGCTCGGGGTCCATCTCGCCCAGGCCTTTATAGCGCTGGATAGTGGGCTTCTTATCCTCGGGATAGTTCTTCATCTCCTCCGCAAGCGCGGCATCGTCGAAGAGGTATTTGATCTTCTTTCCCTGCTTCACGCCGTAGAGCGGGGGCTGGGCGATGTAGATATACCCGCGATTGATCAGTTCCGGCATGTAGCGGTAGAAGAAGGTCAGCAGCAGGATGCGGATATGGGCGCCGTCGACGTCGGCATCGGTCATGATGATGATGCGGTGGTAACGTGCCTTGTCGGCATCGAAGTCGTCGCCGATATTCGTTCCGATAGCAGTGATCAGGGAACTGATGGTGTCACTCGACAGGGAGCGGTGAAGGCCTGCGCGCTCGACGTTCAGGATCTTGCCGCGCAAGGGCAGGATCGCCTGGTACTTTCGGTCGCGCGCCTGCTTCGCCGAGCCGCCTGCCGAGTCGCCCTCGACGATGAACATCTCGGATTCTGCAGGGTTCTTGCTGCTGCAGTCCGCAAGCTTTCCGGGAAGGGCGAAGGAGTCGAGCACGCCCTTGCGGCGCGTCATCTCCCTGGCGCGGCGCGCGGCCTCGCGTGCCTTCAGCGCCTGGGAGGCCTTGCCGATGATTCGGCCCGCCGGGGTGGGATTCTCCTCCAGGTATTCGCCTAGGCCCTGGATGACCGCACCCGACACCAGGCCGCGGATTTCGGAATTACCCAGCTTGGTCTTCGTCTGGCCCTCGAACTGCGGATCGTGCAGCTTGACGGAGATGATGGCAGCCAGGCCCTCGCGGCAGTCATCGCCGGTCAGGTTGCTGTCCTTTTCCTTCAGCTTGCCCTTCGAACGCGCGTAATCGTTGATGGTCCTGGTCACAGCCTGCTTGAAGCCGTCGAGATGCATGCCGCCTTCGATGGTATTGATGTTGTTCGCGAACGACAGCACGGAATTGGTGGAATAGGAGGAAGTCCACTGCATCGCCACCTCGACCGTGCCGGCTTCGCTTTCGGCCTCGAAGTAGACGGGGCGGGGATTCAGGATCTCCTTGCCCGCGGTCAGGTATTTCACGAAGTCGACGATACCGCCGGCGTACTGGAAGGTTTCGGACTTGGGCTTCCCCTCCTCGTCGATGTCGCGCTCGTCGATGAGGGTGATCTTCAGGCCCTTGTTCAAAAACGACATCTCGCGGAAACGGGTTGCAAGGATGGAATAGTCGAACACCGTGGTCTCGGTGAAGATCTCGGGGTCGGGCCAGAACGAGATGGTGGTTCCGGAAACCTTCGACTCCCCGACCTTGGTGAGCTTCTTCGTGGTCTTACCCTGGGAGAATTCCATTTCGTAGATATTGCCGTCTCGGCATACCTGCGCAACAAGCTTCGTGGAAAGCGCATTGACGACCGAGACGCCCACGCCATGGAGACCGCCCGACACCTTGTATCCGTCGCCGCCGAACTTACCGCCTGCATGCAGGATGGTGAGTACGACCTCGACAGTGGGGATCTTTTCCTTGGGATGCTTATCGACGGGGATACCGCGACCGTTGTCCCAAACGGTGATCGAGTTGTCTTCGCGGATCCAAACCTTGATTTCGCTGCAGTAACCCGCAAGCGCCTCGTCGACGGAGTTGTCGACAACCTCGTACACGAGATGATGGAGGCCGCGGGAGCTGGTGGAGCCGATGTACATGCCGGGACGCATGCGGACCGGTTCGAGACCTTCCAGAACCTGGATGTCCTCGCCAGAATAATGACTGGGCTTAGTTTCTGCCACGCCTTGCTCCTTAGTGCTTCGATAACGTGTGGGCCCGCCTTGGAAACAGGCCAGCTTGCTATGATACCACAACAGGATGCTTAATGTCGTTTTTCACGCGTTTGAAGCCATTGTGAGCGCTTCTGAGACTGTCTTACGGTTTTCTATGGGAAAGTTAACGTTTTTCTGATTTCTTCCACCGCATATCGGAAATCATCGCTTTCTCGAAAGCCTTCCTCAGCCGTTCGTCGGGAATCGCGGACGCCGTGCAGGCGATTTGGGCCTCTTCCTCGGAGGTAAGCTGTGCACACGGTTCGGGCGCGCAGGGCCCATGCGCGGGCCCGGCGAAGGGGTGCTGGTCCTTATAATGACCGCGGGATACGTGGATGAGGAAATCATCGATCGCCTCGCCGTATTCCTCGAGGCAGCGCCACTTGATGATCTCCCTTTGGGCATTCAACTCCGCTGCGAAGATGCTGTCGTCCACATAAACATGCATCTCGCGACGGCCATCCTTATCGAAGACGAAGACGCTGTTCGTGTGATCGAGGAACATCTGGCTCACCAAGCCGCGCCACATGCGCCTGACTGTTTCGACCCTGCGGGCTTTTTTCAACTGAGCAAGATCGGCACCGGGGATTTTGGCGACCGATTCATCGAAGATAGCGGAAAGCTTCATCGCCACACACCTCCTCCTGATCCAGATTCACGATCCTCGCCTGCTCGCGGACTTCCCGGCTCAGGCATTCCGCATTCGTCGTCGTGATGAAAGTCTGCAAGTCGTTCGAGATGAATCCCATGAAGTACCTTCGCCTTACCTCATCGAGCTCGCTCAGCACGTCATCGAGCAGCAACACCGGGCGCTGATCGAGGGTACGGTCGATGACCGCGGCCTCGGCGAGCTTGAAGGCGAGCACGATCGAGCGCTGCTGGCCCTGGCTGGAAAAATGGAGGGCGTCGCGGCCATCGAGCATGAAGGCGAGCTTGTCGGCATGGGGCCCGACCACGGTCTTCCCGCGGGCGCGCTCTTCCCCGCGACGGCTCGCGAGCGAACGCTGCAGGGCACGAGCGCATTCATGCTTGTCGAACCCGAACGTATCCGGCAGGCCGGCGACACCGTCGACACCCTGCAACCATGAGGGAAGGTATCGCACACCCAGGGTTTCTGCACCACCGGAGATGTCGCGGTAATAATCCCCGAAGGCGGGTTGCATCTTCCCGATGATATGGAGCCTATAGGAAACCAGCTGAGCCGCCACCAGCACAAGCACGTCGTCGATGCTTTCGATGTAGGCATCGGGGGCGCCGTCCTTGAGGGCGCGGTTGCGCTGGCGGATGAGCTTGGCGTAATCGGACTTGACCGCATAGAAGTTCTTCGAGAGCTGGGTGCCCAGGGCATCCACCGCTTCCCGCCGATTCGAATCGGGACCCTTCACAAGATTCAAGTCGTCCGGGCTGAAGGAAACCGCAGGGAGCAGCCCCTTCAGGTCCTGGACCCTCTTCGATTTCCCATTCAGGGAATAAACCCGCTTGCCCTCGCGAAGCGAAAGCGACATCTCGAGCGATCTGCCTGCCCCCGAAAGCCCGGCATCCACGCATGCCGCAGGGCTCTCCCACCTGATCATCTGGGAATACTGGTTCGTGCGGAAGGAGCGCAGCGCCGTCATCATCTGGATGGCCTCGATGACGCTGGTCTTGCCGACGGCATTCGGGCCTACCAGGATGGTGAGGGGTCCGATTCCGCGCATGCTGAATTCCCGGAAATTCCGGAAATCCCGAAGGTCGATCGATTCAACCCTCAAATCGCGGCCCGATTCCGCTTGGGAGGCCGCCCTATCATCTTTGAAACCGGTTTCCATGGCGATTCGGGCAAATCCCCTTACGAGAGCCTGATGGGCATGATCACGTAGGCGAAGCGTTCCCCTCCGACTGTAGCGGGCTCGTAATAAGCCTGGTTTTTCAGGATGCCGGGACGCACGGAGCTCTGCAGCTCGAGCACGATCTCGTTCGAGGGGGCGCAGGCAAGGCCGTCCACGACATATGCGGGATTGAAGCCGATCACCACATCCTCGCCATCGATACCGCTCGCAAGCGTCTCGCTCGCCGCGCCCACATCCTGGCTGGATGCGGAAAGCTGGGTGGTCTGCGAAGCGCCGTTCACATCGAACCTGACGGGATTGGTCTTATCGTTCATGAGGGAGATACGGCGAACCGCCTCGGAAAGCTCTTTGCAGTCGAAGGTGACGCGGGTATTGCACGCCTCCGGCAGCAACTGCATGTAAGGCGGGAAATTGCCCTCGATCCTGCGGTTGACGAAGGTGGTATCGCCGCAATGGATGATGACCTGGTTTTCCGCGATTTCGAAGTCGATATCCTGCTCACCCGCGCTCATGCCGGCAACGTTGGCCAAAAAGGCACCGGCAACGACCGCCTTGAATTCGCCGCCAGGGTTTTCCAAGCGGGTTTCGGCGAAGGCGAGGCGATAGGAGTCGGTGGCGACCATCCTGAGGAGATCGCCTTGAGCCTCGACGAGGACGCCGGTCAGGATTGCGCGCGATTCGTCCTTCGACGCGGACTTGCTCACGCGCTTGGCCATATCGGAGAAGATAGGGAAGGGGATACGGGCGCTCGTCTCGGGGGAAACCTCGGGGAATCCGGGGAAGTCCTCGGGCAACATGGTCCGGATGCTGAAAGACGAGGTCTCGCAGAGGATGGTTGCCTGCTCTTCGCTTGCCTCGATATGGATGGCGGAATCGGGAAGGCTCTTCACGATATCGAGGATGAGCTTCGAGGGAACGACCGTCGATCCTTCCTCTTCCACCAGTGCGGCGACTTTGCATCTGATGGAAAGATCCAGATTGGTTGCCTCAAGCACAACATCGGTTCCCGAAGCAGTGATCAGGATGCCGGAAAGGACCGGGAGGGTGGATCGGGCGGATGCGCCCTTCGAAACGATTCCCAATGCATAGGCCAATTCCGATTGGTTGATGCTGAACTTCATATCCGAATCCTTTTCTAATAATTAATTACTAGGTAATAACAATAATAAGTTCGGTGGATTAGTGGAAAAAGCAACGAAACACCAGTTCAAGCCTTGTTTTTGATGGTGTGGAAAACATTGGTAACCTGTGTGTGGAATCCACCTCGTTTATCGCTTTGGTTATCTTTCCAACGAAAGTGCGGGTTTTCCACCATGCCTCCCCCTCTTTTGAGCGGGTTTTCTACCCCTCCCTGATCTTCGATGTCAGTATTTCCAGCTCCTCGTTGAGGTCGCGGTCTTTTTTCAACTGCTCCTCGATGGTTTTCACGTTGTACATGATAGTGGAATGGTCCCTGTTGAATTCCTCGCCGATGGCACCGAAGGGCATATCGATCATGGTCCTGCACAGATAGACCGCGATTTTGCGGGCGTAGGCGATATTGGCCGCCCTCCCCTTGCCTACCAGGTCGGCATGGCTTACGCGGTAGTATTCTTCCACCACTTTCTGGATTCCGCCGACGGTGGGCTTATGGAGGGCTCCGCCGCTGAAGTGGTTCTGCAGCAGGTCTTCCACCTCCCGGACGCTTATCTCGCCCGTGCCGCCGTTCGTCATCCGGAATATCACCTTGGTGATGGCGCTTTTCAACTCGCGGATGTTCGAACTGGAGTTGTTCGCGATGTATTCCTGCACATCCCAGCCCAGCTCGACCTCGTTGCCCGATGCGCGGTTGCATTCCGCCACGAAATTCTTGATGATTCCCAGCTTCGTTTCGAATTCGGGCGGCGCGACGTTGCAGGTTCCGCCTGAATTGAACCTGCTTTGGTAGCGTTCTTCGATATCGATGTTCTTCGGGGCGCGGTCCGCGGCCAGGACCACCTGCTTACCCGAATCGATCATCCTATTAAGTATCTGAAAGACCATATTCAGGGTCTCGTTCTTATTCTGGAGCCCCTGGACGTCGTCGATGAGCAGGACATCGGCATTCTCGTAGCGGTCTTTGAAGCTGGTGAATGCGTCGTTGCGTCCCGATGCTGCGGCATCGGTGTAGTCGTTCACCAATTCCATGGAGTCAACGTAGACGGTCTTCATGCCATGGATATTGGTGTCGATGTAGTTCTGGATGGCGCGGAGCAGATGGGTTTTACCCAGTCCGCTCTTTCCGTAGATGAACAGGGGATTGAGCGTGGGGTCCCCAGGGGTTTCCGCCACGGCGAGCGCCATGGAGTAAGCCATGTTGTTGCTGGCGCCCTTGACGAAGTTCTCGAAGGAGAACAGCGATGCCGGGCGCTTGGGCTTGTCCGGGTGTCCTTCGCCCGTGCCGGTGGTCGGGTTTTCCACGGTATCGGCCGGTTTTCCCGCATCATTCCGCTCCCCTGCCATCGGGGCGGCTGTGCTTTCCCGTACTTGCGTCCCAGGCACGTTGACGGGGGTTGCCGGAGACGGTGCAGGCGCGATCGGCGCCGCGGGCGCCGGTGCGGGTGCGGCGGGTTTCTCGCTTTCATCCACCTCCACCTGGACGACGAAGGGCACCCCGTAGGCGCTTTCGAGGGCACGGGCGATGTGCATGCGGTAGTGGGTGTCGATCCAGCCTTTGATGAATGCGCTGTTGGCTGTGAACATCGCGAAGCCCTGCTCGCTGAACGCCTGGAGCCGCATCATGGGCAGAAACGCGCCGGCCTGCATGGGGTCGACCCCCTCATAGGTCTTCACGGTGTTCTGTATGCTCTGCCATACGGCTTCGAGTTCGGCGTTTTGCATGGTTGGCTCCCGTGATGTTGAAAATCATTGTGGAAAACTCGACTAGTTTATAACAAAGAGACGGCCCCGAAGGGCCGTGCGTCCGTATCGGGCGAAAATCCCATCGCCTAACCGAGCTGCTCGTATACCGCGTAGCCGAAATCGGTCAAGGTGCGCTTCTTGTTTGCGATCACCTCGATCAGGCCCTTCTGCTCGAGCTTCTTCAAAGTCGAATTCGCGCTCGAACCCGCGATTCCCAGGGCTTCCATGATGTCCTTGTTGCCAAGCGCTCCTCTTTCCGCGAACAAGAATATGGCGCTCACTTCGCGATCGCTGAGCGGCGGCACCTGTACGGCGGGTTTCTTGGGTACCGGCGATGCTTCCGGCGCGGTAGCCGGTGCGGGGGCGGGCGGTTGCACCGGGGGTTCTTCCTGCTTGAGCGTCATGGTGACGACCGAACCTTGGCGGATATTGTCCTCGATCGAGATGCGCCCTCCCGAGAAGTCCAGATATTCCTTCACAAGCGGCAGGCCGGATCCCACGCCGCGGATGTAGTGCTTCATGTGCTCGCTTGCGGAAGTGAAGCCCGGCAGCGTTGCCTTATCCTTGCTCTCGATCCCCGGACCCTGGTCGCAGAACCGGATGGTGTTGCCTCCATCGAGGATGGACACCACGACTTCGGTGAATCGTGCATGGATGAAGTTCTCCGCAACCTCCCGGATCGCGCCGTAGGGGATCTTGCCCCCCAGCTTCAGCTTCTCGTCGTTTATGCAGGTTGCGAGGTGCTCGATGAAGTCCGCGGTGGGAGCGGGTTTGATCTCGATGATATGGGGCGGCATCTTCATGTCGTCGTATACCGCTACGCGTGCGGTCGCATTGACGTAGGAATAGTCCGACGAGACGGTGTCCGCGTCCTCTTGGTTTTGATGGGGTTCGAATTCATGTTCTGCGCTCACGGTATTACCTGGATTCCGAATCGTGCTTCATTGGTATTCCGATTGATTCAGGAATTCTGGGCAGAATTCCGTCAGGGTAGCTATTCTACCTAATATTCAGGCGGATTCGGGATCGGAATTCATGGTCTTGCAAGAATTCGGCCGAGATGTTCATTCGGGAATTCAGGGGAATTCAGAGTTTTCCACCTATTATTCAGAAAATGTGGAAAACCCTGAATCTGATGTGAATCAGGCGGTTGAAAAAGGCGGAATCGTTGAATTCCAACCTTGAAAACCTTGAATCTGCAGTGAATCCGAGAGGGGTGATCGTGAATTTCGGGACGATTTCCCATTGCCTGCGGAATCTTGGAATTCTGATGCGAATCAATGTGAATCATTCCCTTGAATTCTGTGAAACACCAGGTCAATGCGGTGAATTACAGAGAACGGGTATCTCTTAGGGCGTTATCCCGACTCCCTTCGCCGCTGAATTCGGGCGTCATGGGGCTGAATTCCACAACCGGTTTTTCCTTGATGGGGTATGAGGTACAAGTTATCAACATTTTCCACATCCCATACCCCAGATATTGTGGTATCGGTTGTTCTAGGAGTGCGATAATCCCGTTTTCCGCGCCCAACCGTCCGTTCCCTGTGGTTTTCCCTATTGGCTCCGCTCGATCTGCGGAGGTTTTTCCCTAATGCATTTTCTAGGTGAAAAGATGAAGACGGGAAGAAAAAGCTTGACTGAATGGCTGTTTATCAATAGGCTGAAAAACCTACGTTCTAAACAAGAAAGGGTTTAGCCATGAAACGCACTTATCAACCTAATAAGCGCAAGCGTGCGAAGACTCACGGCTTCCGTGCCCGCAGGGCAACCAAGGGCGGTCGTGCAGTATTGGCTTCTCGTCGTGCCAAGGGCCGTAAGCGCCTTTGCGTCTAGATAAGGAGTCGTGTTGGAGACTATCAAGTCCAGCACTGAGATTTCTTATATATTCGCAAACGGAAAGCGCTTTACTGCATCTTCCATAGTTTTGCTTGTGCAAAAGAAAGCTCAACACGACCAGAAGGGTCGTGTTGCTTTTGTTGCGGGCAAAAAGCTGGGCAATGCGGTATGGAGGAATGCCGCAAAGCGGAGGATGAGGGCGGTTTGCCGAGACTTGGGCGGGCCGTGGGACGGTTACGATGTGGTGTTTATCGCGCGCAAGTCCACCACCTCATCCGAATATAGTAAAGTGCTTTCCGCATCGAGAAAGCTCGTGACTAAGAGCATGGGGGAATCCGGCAAGTAGCATGAAGGCGGCTTTGAACCATCTCAAGGGTCTTCCAACCCTGTTGGCGGTCTTTTTGATCCGCTTCTACCAGATGGCGATATCGCCGCTTTTTCCTGCTTGCTGCCGGTTCACGCCCACATGCTCGCAGTATGCGCTCATCGCATTCAGGAAGTACGGATTCCTTAAAGGATTCGTGCTGACCGCGAAGAGAATCCTGCGGTGCCGGCCGGGCGGTCCCCATGGATACGATCCCGTGCCGTAGCCGCCTGCGCCGCGTAAGGCGATAGTGACCACCGAGAGCCTCAGGGAGGAAAACAGGCAATGTGGGAAGCCTTTAAAAACGCCATATTCTGGTGTATCCAGTCAACGTACAACTTCGTTGACGACTGGGGTGCTGCGATCCTGATCATCACCATCATATTCCGACTCCTGCTTATGCCGCTCATGCACAAGCAGACCAAGTCGAATTACATGATGCAGAAGATCCAGCCCCGCATCCAGGAATTGCAGACCAAGTATGCAGACGATCAGCTGCGATTGAACCAGGAAGTGCAGAAGCTCTACGCCGAGGCGAATTTCAATCCCCTCGCAGGCTGCTTGCCCATGTTCCTCCAGATGCCCATCTTCGTCGCCCTGTTCCAGGTTCTGAGGGAAATGGGCAGCCGTCCCGAAGTCGGTGACTACAGCTTCTACAATCTGGTTGGCGACCTCACCCTGACTCCTGCAGATACCCTGCACAGCGGATTCTTCGGATTTTTGCCCTACCTGATCCTGATGATCATCTTCGCAGGTGCGACTTTCCTGCCTATGGTCTTGCAGCAGATGGGAACCCCTAACAGCCCGCAGAAGCGCCAGACCATGATCATGAGCGCCATCATGACCCTGATGATGCTCTGGATTTCATGGCGCTCCCCCGCAGGCGTTCTTCTGTTCTGGGGTGCGTCGTCTCTGTTCGGCGTTGCGCAGATGAGGATCACCACCCGCATGCTGAAGAAGAGGGATGCCGCCGCAGAGGCCGAGATCATCGAAGTGAAGCCTGTGGAAGTCGACGTCACCCGCAAGGCAAAGAAGAAGCGCCCCCACAAGAAGCGCTAACCCAACCGGTTTATTCCGCAAGCCCGTCGCTGGACGGGCTTGTTGGTTTGTATTCGCAAAAAGCGTGAGGAGAACAATGTCCGAAGAAATGAATCTTGAAGAAGCCGAGGAAATGGCTTCCGAACAGGATCTTGGCCAAGATGCGGAACTGGACGACTGCGTCGAAGGCGGAATCAGCGACGAGGAGCTCGATCGCATCGCCGATACGGCGATTGCTGCGCTGGAAGATATCCTGAAGTACTTCAACCTGGGTGAGATCACCATCGATGAATACGAAGGAGACGAAGGCGAGCTTATCCTGGATATCACCGGCGACGATCTTGCGGTTCTGATCGGCCGTCATGGAAAGACCCTGGATGCCCTGCAGTTCCTCATCTCCTTCATCACCGCCCGCAATATCGGATACCGCTATCCGATCGTGGTGGATGTCGAGGGCTACAAGAGCCGCCAGCGCCAGAAGCTCGAAGACCTGGCGTATTCTGCTGCCAAGCGCTGCCTCTCCCAGCAGCGCAGCGTGAAGATGCGTCCTATGACCCCTTACGAGCGCCGTATCATCCATATCGCACTGCGCGACTTCGATGGGGTTACCACCGCATCCGAAGGAGAGGGAAGCAATAGGCATATCGTCGTCATCCCCGAACGATAGCCTTCGTCCCGATGCGTTCCGAGAAAGCCGCGTTATGCGGCTTTCTTTTATAATGGCTCAAGCAACGATACCGAGGGAGGTTTGAATGGAACTTGACGCATGTAAGGCCGAATTGATTGAGCGCCATCTTGACGAGGTGATCGAGATGAACCGGAAGATCAACCTCACCAGGGTTGTCGATCGCGAATCCGCATTGGTGTTGCATGTGGAAGATTCCCTTTCCGCCTTCCCTGAGTTCTCCGAGGCGCCATCGGGTCCTTACGCGGACCTCGGCAGTGGCGGCGGATTCCCCGGTGTGACGCTTTCCATCGCATCCGGAAGGAAGGTGCTTCTCGTTGATTCGGTCGGGAAGAAGATGCGTGCCATGGATTCCATCGTGTCGGACCTTGGTTTGCAGGACTCCGTTTCCACGTACGCCGGCAGGATAGAGGATCTTTCGAACGAGCGCCGGGGTAACTTCGCCGTCTTGACCGCCCGTGCCCTTACCGCGATGCCCTCCCTTATCGAGCTTGCCTGCCCCCTGCTGCAAAAAGGCGGGCGCCTTATCTGCTATAAAGGGTCGAATTACGAGGAAGAGCTCGAACGGGCCCTTCGCATCCAGGATAAGCTGGGAATGAAGCTTGTCTCGCAGCGCTTCTTCGACTTGAGCGATGGCTCGGCGCGCAGCATCTTCGTGTTCGAGAAGGTTGCAAAGCCGAAAATCAAGCTTCCCAGGCGCGTGGGTATGGCCCAGAATAATCCCCTCGCCTAATACAGGACGCCCGTCGGAAGACGGGGTTTCACGTGAAACAGCGCGCCTGCATCGTGCGCTGTACCTTTTCTATCCCTGCGTTCGTAAGATTGCCTTCTTCGCCGCAGCCCGCAGGGGAACATCTATATAATCATTCGGGAGCAATCGAGAGGAACGATGCGGCATTGCCGTGGGATTCGGAGGATTTGATGATCGAGAAGAAGAAGTCTGGGGCTGCGAGTATCGCCGATTTCGAATTGGATACTCCGGCTGTACCGTCGGATGAGCGCAATACGAAGGTGATTGCCATCATCAACCAGAAGGGTGGCGTCGGAAAATCGACGACGGCAATCAACCTTTCCGCTGCGTTGGGTGAAATGGGGAAGAAGGTGCTCTTGGTCGATCTCGATCCTCAAGGCAATGCCACGAGCGGTCTGGGGATCGATAAATCCAAGATCGAAGGCGAATCCTACGACCTGCTCCTTTCCGAATCGAAGGCGGAAGAATGCCTTATCGCCAACGTGTTCGAGGGTCTTGATGTGATTCCCTCGACCATCGACCTTGCGGGTGCGGAAGTTGAGCTCGTGAACGAGATCGCTCGCGAGAACCGCTTGAAGACAGGTCTTTCGACTCTTCGCGGAGCGTATGATTACATCTTCATCGACTGTCCTCCCTCGCTCGGGCTCCTTACTATCAATGCGTTAGTTGCGGCAGACCAACTGCTGATTCCTATTCAATGCGAGTTCTATGCTTTGGAAGGTGTGACAAAACTTCTCGATTCGATGAAACGTGTCAAAACCTTGCTCAATCCCGGTCTCGGCATCTTCGGCGTCGTTCTGACCATGTTCGATTCCCGCACTACCTTGTCAAAGCAGGTTGCATCCGACGTGGAGGATTTCTTCGGTTCCCTGGTATTCGAAACGAGGATCCCCCGCACTGTGAAGCTTTCCGAGGCTCCCAGCTATGGTTTGCCGGTTATCCAGTACGATCCGAAGGGCAAGGGCGCGAAGGCGTATTCCGAACTGGCGGAGGAGGCGATGCGACGTGGCTAAGAAGAAAGGCGGCTTGGGGCGCGGCCTCAATGCTCTTTTAGGCGATTCCTCCATCCTGGGTGACGCCCAGGCGCAATCCTCTGCTATCGACGGGGCAGGTTTCGACGATACCGCTTCCGGTGAGGGCGAATTCGAGCAACGGCTGATCCGTCAGCAGCTCGAACGGGATATTTTCGACGCCCAGGCGGCGAAGGCGCGGCCCTACATCGAGGAGGACGATCATGCGCAGATCATGGGCGTGGTTTCCCGCGAGAGGAAAGTCGGCGAGGTGACCGAGGCGAAGCTTTCGGAGATCCAGCCGAATCCGGATCAGCCGCGCTCGTTCTTCAAGCGCGAGGAAATCGAGGAATTGGCGGATTCCATTTCCCGCGATGGTTTGCTCCAGCCCATCCTCGTGCGTGACTTCGAAGGGAAGTACCAGATCATCGCGGGCGAGCGCCGCTATCAGGCCTGCAAGAAGCTCGGGATGGAAACGGTTCCCGTGCGCGTGCGCGAAGTCCCCGACGATAAGGTGATGGAACTTGCGCTGATCGAGAACATCCAGCGCAGCGACCTGAACCCTATCGAGGAAGCATATGGCTATAAGCATCTGATGGAACGCAAGGGCATGACCCAGACCGAGGTCGCCCAGGCGGTTTCCAAGGGCAGGTCGACTATCGCCAATGCCCTGCGCCTGCTCGACCTTCCCGAAGACGCGCAGCAGTTGCTGTATGAAGAAAAGATCACTGCCGGTCATGCGAGGGCGATCCTCTCCGTCCAAACCGAGGATGGACGTGCAAAGCTGACGGAGAAGCTGAAGAACGAGAAGATCTCGGTACGCGAAGCCGAAGCGATCGCGCGTTTGCTCAACGGCAAGGAAAAGGCTGCCGAAGCCAAGGCGACGGCGGTCCCCGCACCTGCGTACTATAAGAAAGCGGCACGCAGCCTGAAGGAGCAGTTGGGAACCAATGTGCGCATCAAGTCCTCCAAAGGCAAGAATAGGCTGGAGATAGAATTCAAAGACGAAGACGACCTGAGGCGCTTGTTCATGGCGATCACGAACGAGAACCCTGAAGGATAAGCCCGGTTTTCCCGGAAATGGAAAGGGATGCAGGCGGCGATATCGCTTGCATCCCTTTTCATCTACCGGGCTTCCCCTGTGTTCTCGGAATCAGATCCTGCTGCGCTGCTTGTTCTTCAGCTGGCCGCAGGCGCCGGCGATGTCCGATCCCCTCGAATTCCTAAGTGTCGTTTCGATTCCCGCTGCATTCAGGGAATCGATCCAATGGGCGAGGGTTCGGCTCGCCGAGGGTTTCCAAGGGCTGTCGTCGATGTCGTTCAGGGGGATAAGGTTGATATGGACGTGGAGCCCTTTGCAGAAGCGGATAAGGGCGATCAGGTCCTCGTCTGCGTCGTTCACCCCGTCGATCATCAGGTATTCGAAGCTGACCCTGCGCTTCGCGTTGCGGTAATACTCTCTCAAAGTGTCCTTCAGCAGGGTAAGGGGCATATTCTTGCAACGCGGCATGATCGCATCGCGGATATCCTGGCGCGCCGAATGCAATGAGATGGCAAGCGTGTATTGTTCTTCCTCCAGTCCGAAACGCCGTATGCCGTCGAGGATGCCGCAGCTCGAAACGGTGATATGGCGCGCCCCGATCCCCAGCCCCTCCTTTGCGTTGATCATTTTCAGGGCCTTGATGAAGTTGTCGTAGTTCAGGAAGGGTTCTCCCTGCCCCATCGCGACCACGTTGCTCACGCGTGCATTGAAATCGCGTTGAACGGTGAGTATCTGCTGGAGCATCTCTCCTGGAAGCAGGTTTCGGGTGAGGCCTTCATGACCGGTTGCGCAGAACGCGCATTGCATGGGGCATCCGACTTGGGTGGAGAAGCAGACGGTGAGCCGCCTGCTTTCTCCGTCTGCACCGGAATCATGGGAGGGGATGCCGACGGTTTCCACCTGGCAGCCATCGGCCAAGGTGAGTACGTATTTCCTCGAGCCGTCCTTGGAAACCTGCCTGTCGCTTACCTGCGGGATATCGAGGGGGAGGACGCGTGCGAGCTCCTCCCTCATCTTCGCGGGCAGATTGGTCATCTGGTCGTATGATTCGACCTGCTTCTGATACACCCATTGGATCAGCTGCTTCGCCCTGAAGCTCGGGTATCCGAGGGTGCGGATGCGGTCGTGTATCCCCTCGAAGTCGAGTGCCTCGATACCGAAGGGATGGGTGGTGGTGTCTTCGTAAGTAGCCATGCATGCGATTATAGATGGAAAATGCGTTACGGCGCCTGCGTTGGCGCCGATGTGGCGATGCTTCCATGCGAAGCCTACGGGGAATCGCTTCGCCTTTGCTATACTGTGCGCTCGAGAAAGGCTGTTTCAGTCGGAGGGACGGCGATGCTGCCGCCCCTGAATCGGTTCAAGAGAATTCCACGGCGTCGATGCCGTGTTCGTGTGAAAGAAGGGCAAATGGCGTTGAATCCCGAAGAAATCAAGGTGGCACTGCTGTGCGGCGGAACCAGTGGCGAAAGGGAGATCTCCCTGGCTTCCGGAAAGGGTGCGGGAGAGGCCCTGCGCCAAGCGGGTTTCCCCGTTACCTTCTTCGATCCGGCGAATAAGCGGGATATGAAGGACCTTATCGATGGCGATTTCGACGTCGCCTTCCTGTGCCTCCACGGCAAGGGCGGTGAAGACGGACCGGTTCAGGGTATGCTCGAAGTGCTGGGCATCCCCTACACGGGTCCGGGCGTCTGGTGCAGTTCCACTGCAATGGATAAGGCCAAGTCGAAGATCTTCTATGAACGCGCGGGCATCGATACCCCTGCATCCCTTACCTTGTACGGGAAGGATGACTACACCCCGCAGCAGATCGTTGAGAAGCTGGGCGAGCATGTGGTCATCAAACCCGCAACCGAGGGCAGCGCCCTGGGCGTGGCGATCGTGAACGGCGTCGACGAAGTGGATGCCGCGCTCGATCAGGCCTTCGCGCTCGATCGCGAGGTTTTGGCGGAAACCTACGTATCCGGTACAGAATTGACCGTTGCCGTGATCGGCAATGACGATTTGCAGGTCCTTCCCGTTATCGAGATCGTTCCCCAGAAGAACAGCTTCTATGATTTCGAATCCAAGTATGCCGCCGGCGGATCGCAGCATATCTGCCCAGCGCGCCTGGATGAGGAAACCACCGCACGCGTGCAGGCTGCAGCCGTTGCGGCGTATAAGGCCCTGGAATGCAAGGGCGTTTCCCGTACCGACATCATCCTCGATGATGAGGGTGTGTGCTGGGTTCTGGAAACCAACACCCTCCCCGGCATGACCGAGACTTCCCTGCTGCCCGATGCGGGCCGCGCTGCCGGAATCGAATTCCCCGAGCTGTGCACGAAGCTCATCGAATTCGCCCTCGAGGGTAAGTAGGATTCCCGATTGCAGGCTGCAAAGGGATTTTGGCTTCAAGCCCGTTCCAGCGGCTTTCCTGTCGGTTTACCTGATCTTGCGGAAGAGAGATAGAAAGGGCTCCCATCATGGGAGCCCTATTCGTGTCATGCGGCCTTCTGCGGATCCGAAGCGGTTTTATCTGGACCCGAAAGGATGCGGGGTTGCAGGGATGGGAATAGCTTGAGCCGTTTCCCGCTTCGACCGGAGAGCGCCCGTTAGAAGGGCAGGAAGTGGAGGAAGCTGTTCAGCAGCCAGATCGCGCCCAGTACCAGCAGGATGATGAAGCCCCAGCCGACCGCCATGCAGCCGGGGTTCCCCTTGCGTGCGAGCTCGATCATCTTCTCGTCCTGCTTCAGATGATCCTTCACGACGGCTTCGCCTTTCGAAAGTTTGCGCTTCGGCTCGTTATCGCGGGGAAGCCACTGGCCGTGCGATTCGATGACGTTCTTGATGGCGGGCGCCTTGAGCGACAGGGCGGGTCTGGTTCCCTCGGCGATCTTTCCCGCGACGCCGTTTAAGAAGGTGTTGAATTCTTCGGAATACCGCTTCGAGAAGCACATGACGGCGGCTTCGCCGGAATAGTGGGCTCCCCCGTCCTCCCCAGTGCTTACCAGGACCGCGGAAAGGACGGCGTGGATTTCCCAGCCATCGGCTTGGCAGAGCTGGAGCCTACGGCTGATCCTGTTGTCGAAAACGCCCACTTCCTTGTCGAATTTGTTGTAGACCCAGGCAACCATGTCGTTGTCCTGATTGGGCTTGAATACGATTTTCAGGCGGTCTCCGACCAGGCTGTCAGCGCCGATCAGATGGGCTCCGCTTGTCTTGTCCGTCGTTTTGAACGAGCAGTATTCAGCGTAGTAAGGCGATACGGCCATCTGTTTCTCCCTTGTCGTGCGTGCTAATTCCAAAGGGTGTCTTGTATCATGTTAGGCTCACAACGAGCGAAAGACTGAAGAATGATTCTAACCGATATGGAAAAGCACATAAGCGAATCCGCTCCCGAGAGGATCCGCGCCCGTTATCGCAGCCTCGTGGAGGCGGCCCGGGAAGGGGATTTCGGGGAACTGGATGAGGATGTGGTGGTGATCGATACCGAGACCACCGGCATCTCGTTCAAGAATGATGAGCTGACCCAAATCGCCGCGGCCCGCCTTTGCAAGGGCGAGATCGTGGGCTGGTACACCACCTTCGTGAACCCCGGAAAGCCCATTCCCGAAGAAATCCAGCATCTGACCAATATCCACGACGAGGACGTCGAAGACGCCCCTTGTCCCGCAGAGGCTTTGGCGGGCTTGGTCGAATTCGTGGGCGAAAGCGATCTTGTGGCGCATAATGCCGCCTTCGATAAGAACTTCTGCACCAAGCATCCGGCGGGGTATGCCCTGAAGCGCAATCTGTGGCTCGATTCGCTCGACCTGGCCCGCATCTCGCTGCCTAAGCTGAAATCCCATAGGCTCATCGACTTGGTGAAGACCTTCGGTGCGCCTGTTTCCACCCATAGGGCGGACGATGACGTGGTGGCCACCTGTGCGGTCTTCCGCATCCTTCTGGCAGCAGTTGCCGCGATGCCCGCGGAGCTGGTTTCGTACATCGCCCATTGCGCAACGCGCGAGGAATGGCCCACCGTCAAGGTGTTCCAGGTTATCGATGCGGCGAACGAAGGCGAGCGCAAGCGCTTCAGCCTGCGCAGTATCCGGCAGGAGCATGTGGGCTCAAAGATGGCGCGTCCCCGCATCGACGCGGACAAGATCGCCTCCGACCCGGTGAAATCGCTCGATTTTCCCAGTTCGGAAGAGGTTTCCGCAGCTTTCGCACCCGACGGGATGATGGGTTCCATCTACGACGATTTCGAAACGCGCGAAGCGCAGCGCCAGATGGCGTGCGAAGTCGCCTCGGCCTTCGAGGCGTCGGTGAACCTTGCGGTCGAGGCTGGTACCGGGGTTGGCAAATCGATGGCCTACCTGATTCCCTCGGTGATGCTCGCCATGCGCAACAAGATCACCGTCGGCGTGGCCACGAAGACCAATGCCCTGCTCGACCAGCTGGTGAATCACGAGCTTCCCCTGCTCGCGAAGCAGAACGAGGGCCTGAGTTTCTGCAGCCTGAAGGGCTTTTCCCACTACCCCTGCCTGCGCAACGTCGAGCGCCTTGTGAACGAGGGGCCGAAGATGCGCATGGTGAACGATGTGGAAGTGAGCCAGGCTGCGGCATTGGCGGGCTTGCTTTCCTTCATCGAGCAGAGCGACTATGACGATATCGACGGGTTGAAGATCGATTACCGTGCCCTGCCCCGATACGAGATCTGCACGAGCAGCCATGACTGCCTGCGCAGGAAGTGCCCGTTCTTCGGGAGCAAATGCTTCGTCCACGGCGCCCGCCAGCGGGCGGAGAGCGCGGATATCGTGGTGACCAACCAAACCATGCTCTTCTGCGATGTTGCGGCCGAGGGGGGCCTGCTCCCGCCTGTCCGCTATTGGGTCATCGACGAGTCCCATGGCACGGAAGATGAGGCGCGCCGCGCGTTCAGCTGCTCGATCGAAGCCGATGAGCTGCGCCGTATCGCCAACCGCGTGGGATCGGCCGAGGCTTCCCGCAATGTCTTTTTGCGCACGGAGCGCACGATGACCGGCAAGACCGAGGCATCGGAGGAAACCGTGCGGGCGATGCTTCGCCCTGAAGAGTTGGAAGAAGCGAAGGGAACCGGGAACAATGCGGGTGACATCCTGCTGTTCGCCCTCTGCTCGCGTGCCCTGAAGCATGGTCGCGAGTTCGACCAGGCGGCACGGGACTTCTGCGACCATATCGGCGATCTGCTCTTCTTCGATCCGGTGAAGCGTTCGAAGGGTTATGACCGCGTCGAGCTGTGGCTGAATGACGACATCCGCCAGAGCTACACCTTCGCGGCTTTGGTTTCCTATGGTCGCGTGATGTGCGATGCCGCCGAGCATCTGGTGAAATCCAGCCAGGAATTGGTGGGTTATCTGGAAGGCGTCGAGGGCGCGGCGGCTCTTCAGCGCGAGATCGCGTCGACCGCCATGACCTTGAAGGAAGTCGTCAATGCGGCAGAGGTGATCCTCTTCGATGGATCGCCCCTCTATGCCTATGCTGCCCACCTGAGCCGCAAGAAGCAGAGCCCTGAACGCCTGGAGGCCCTGATGCTGGATGTGGGCGATGCGATGAACGAGAATTTCTTCGCCCGTGTTCATAGCGCGGTCTTCACTTCCGCCACCATGACCATCGCCGATTCCTTCGATTCCTTCGAGCGCGGCGTCGGTTTGGGGAGGGGCGAATTCTCCCAGTGCCGCACGTGCAGGCTGGATTCGGAATACGATTTCGACTCGAATATGACGGTCTACGTGGCAGAGGATATGCCCGAGCCGAATGATCCGGGTTATATGGATGCCCTCTGCGATCTGCTGATCGGCGTGCATAGGGCGCAGGGAGGGTCGACTTTGACCCTGTTCACGAACCGCAAGGAGATGGAGAAGAGCTATGCGGTGGTGCAGGCGGCTGTGCGCGAGGATGACCTGCGCATCATCTGCCAGCGCTGGGGTGTTTCCATCAAGGGCCTGCGCGACGACTTCATCGCCGACGAGCATCTTTCGCTTTTCGCGCTGAAGAGCTTCTGGGAGGGTTTCGATGCCCCGGGTTCCACCCTCAAGACGGTCGTGGTGCCCAAGCTGCCCTTCAATAAACCTACCGATCCCCTTTCCTGCGAGCGTGCGCAAATCGACCCGCAGGCCTGGGCCCATTACGTGCTTCCCGCAGCCGTGTTGGAAGTGCGGCAGGCGGCGGGCAGGTTGATCAGGAGCTCCACCGATACGGGGAATCTGGTTCTAGCGGATAGGCGGCTGGTGTCAAAGCGATACGGATCGACCTTCCTGAAGTCGCTGCCGAGCAAGAATATCAGGGTGCTTCCGATGAGGCGCATCATCGAGGAATTGTCCTAGGGAAGATAATCTGAAACCGTTTTTCAGGGAAGCGGGGCCCCGTGTCGGAAGGCAGGCGGCCCCGTTGACGTGCTGTTACCCCATCCCTTGTGCCCCGTTACTTCAATTGTTCAATATATCGTGCTGATGACCTGCGAAAACACACTCAAGGTAGAAAGCAGGGCGCTTATGTGCCCGTGATGGTCGGAGCTTCGGAACGAAGGCATCGGCGCTCAAATGACGTATACTGAAAGACCATGCGAACATTAGGCGAAATGCCTATTTACGAAAGGTGCGGTCATGTCGGAAATCATGGAAGACATTGCATATCTATCACAGGAAATCGGACCGCGTCCTGCTGGCACCGAAGAAGAGCAGCAGGCTGCGCTCTACATTTCCGACACGCTGAAGAACAGAACCGGTTTCGAGACGTCAATCGAGGAGTTCGCCTGCAATTCCAAGCCGGATCTGGTGAAGGTGGTGCTCTGCGTCCTTGCGATTATCGTAAGCATCACCGCGATGATCGTTGATTTCGCGGTTATCCCCGCGATCTTGATCGGTATCCTGTGCGCGGTCCTATACGTTCCCGAGGCTCTTGGGCGACCCCTGCTTTCCCGCGCGCTTTCCCGTGGGGTCAGCCAGAACGTGGTGAGCAAGTACCAGCCTGCCGCGAGGAGCTCCAGGCGTTCCCGCAAGGTCGTGCTCGTTGCGAGTTATGACAGCGGGAAGATCCAGAAGGAATTGGGTGCTTCGGGAATCCTTCCCGTGCTCGAAATCGCAAGCTTGGTCGGTATGGTGGCGATCCCCATTCTCTGGATTGCCCGTGCGGCTTTCGGCATGGAAGCTTCCGGCCCTGCGCTGATCGCATGGAATGCAATCACCATCATCGCGCTCGTGCTCGCCCTGTTCCCCGTCATCTTCTTCATCATGCATCAGGTGGCGCAGTATAACGAGGCCGCGAATTGCAATGCTGCATCCGTTGCGGCGATGATCGAGGTTGCCCAGCGTATTGCGAACACCCCTGCGGTTGCCGCAAAGCCCGACGAGTCGGTGCGCATCCATGGCGAAGAAGCCGCCCGTGCAGAGGGGCTCGTGCCGGAAGGGGCGAGCATCGAGTATGCTGCCGCGCCGACAGGAACCGACGCACCCGAATCTTCCCCCGTCCAGACCCCCGCTGTCGCCGAAGAACCTGCAGCCGATGACTCCGTGCAGGCAGGCGGGACCGAGAGCTTCGTGTATCTGAACGATCAGGCGGGCTGGCCCCAGGAATATTCCTATACCCGTCCAACCGATAAGGAACCCGAAGCAGAACCCGAAGCGAAGGACGATTCCCTTCCCGAGTGGTATGTCGCAGCGCAGGCGAAAGCCCATCGCCCCGCCGATACCGGTGCCCCCGTGCGCCGTTCCCGCTTCGCATCCGCACTGGATGCTGCAGTGGAAACGAGCCATCAGCGTGCCCAGGAAGCGGCGGCTGCCCAGCAGGCGGCACACGAGGCTGCGCTCGCGAGCGCCTTCGAGGCTGCCCGAGCCGCCTCCCGCCCCGAGCCTTTCGCCCCCGCCGTGCAAGCGGCCGCAACGCCTGCATCCGCCGAACGCGTCGAAGTGGAATACGAGGAGGCCTTCCCCGCGACCGCGGTCGAACCCGAACCCGTCATCGCCGAATCCGACCTTCCCGGCGATTCCGTTCCCACCCAGCCTGCGTCAAGGATGAACTCCCTGGCGGCATTGGCCCAGCAGGCGGTAGAGGATGCTATCGCGAATGGCGAGGATCCCAGCACCTTCGTTCCGGAGCCCGCACCTGCGCCCGAGCCCGAAATGGAGGTAGAGCCGGCTTCTCCCGAGGGAGACCAGCCCGCCCTCTCCGAGCAGGATGAGCCTGTCGTTTCCCAATCCGAGATGGAATCCGTGCAGGCGCCGGAAGAGCAGTCCGAGCATATTTCCGCGGAGGAGCCCCAACAGGCTTCCGGGGCAGAGGATGCTCCCGAGGCCGAACCCGGGCAGGCTGCTGGCGGCACCGTTGCCATTCCGTGTATCGATGTGAGCGAGTTGCGCCGCGATGCTGCCCGTGCGCGTGCATCCCAGCCTGTTCAGTCCCAATCTGCCGAGCAGGTACCCGCTAATCCCGCAATCGAGCTGCCTGTAATCGAAGTGCGGCCCGAAGCCGATCATGCGAAGCGCAATCCCCTGCTCGACTCCCCCGAAATGGTTGCCGACCTGCCCCAGATCGATACGACTTTGCCCCAGCCTGCTCCTTTGGCAGGTGCGAATCCGTCGCTTTCCTCGCGCATCCCCCGCGTCAATCTGGATGCCTTCGGCATCTCCACTGCCGGAAATGCAGAGCCTTTGGATAACAAGCGTGCGGCGCTGCGCAACACGATCCCCTCGCTGAGCGGATCGATCAGCTTCGAGCCCTCTGCAGAGGAGGGTGCCAACAACACGGTCAGCCGTACCGGATCCTTCAGCCCGGTCAGCATGTCCGGAAGCATCGGTCCTGTCGGCGATGAGCTGATCGAGGGTGTCGATCCCGAAGACATCTATGTGGACGATGCGGATGATTCCGATTACGCCGAGAACACCACTGCTTCCGGTGCATATGCGGGTCCCGACTACATCGAGATGCCGGAATCCCGCATGTCCCGTTTCTTCGGCAAGTTCCGTCGCAAGAAGGACAAGGAAGCTGCAGCGGAGGAATCCGACAATCGCCGCCGCGCATCCCGCAATGGGGACGACGTCGACGAGTCGGCATGGGATGACGACTGGAATGGCGGTGCCTTCAGCAAGATGCGCGAAGCTGCTGCGGGATTCGGCAGGAAGAAGAATGCAGAAGAAGCCGCAGAACAGGCAGGATATCCCGAACCTGAAGGCGATGCGTACGAAGCGGATGGCATCCAGTCCGATTTCGATGCCGCCGAGGTCTCCGATCGAGTAGACGTTGGTGATGTCCTGCAGACGGAGGATACGACCGACAGTCTCGAGGAAGAAGCCCAGCCCCAGGAGTCTGCTCCCACCCCTTCCGTTAACAGCCTCGCCTCTTTCGTGAGCGAATTGGGTCTTGATGACCGATCCGCTGCCGATGAAGTCGTTGAAGAGGAAGTGAAGCAGATAGAGGATTTCCATCTGAAGAATGTCGATGTCGAGGTTTGGTTCGTGGCTTTGGGTTCCGAATGTGCCGCTAATGGCGGTTCGAGGGCTTTCTTCGAAGAGCACGCCGACGAGCTCAAGGGTGCCCTGATCGTGAACCTTGAAGGTTTGGGTGCCGGAGCGCTTTGCCAGGTCAGCCCCGAGGGACGTTTCGGTGCGAAGCCTGCAAGCCCCCGCCTGAAGCGACTCGTCAAGAAGGCCCAGAGGGTTTCCGGTGTGACCTTCACCGATGCGGCGATCCGTTGGAAGGATAGCATCGCATCCCTTGCTTTGAAGAAGGGCCTGCATGCCGTGACCCTCGCTGGCATCGAGAAGAAGAAACCCGCATACATGGGACAGGGCGACGACGTGATCGAGAATGTCGATGAGGAAACCCTGTATCGCCGCATCGAGTTCGTCGAGGCTCTGGTGCGTAACGCGTAGTGCGTTGGCTGCATAACCCGAAAAAGAAAGGACCTGCTTCGGCGGGTCCTTTCCTGTTTCAGAGTATTTCCAGGTAAAACGCGTTTTTTGGTGTTTCCTCCATCTGTCTTGGATGAAAGTTTCCGTTGTTTACTATCCGTTCATTTCGAAGGCGTTCGGATGGGTATAATATCTTGCGCTGTCATGAAGAATCGATTGTCGGGCATGTGCGGAGCATGCCTGTTTGCGAGGGAATGAGGACGAAATGGAAATCGAAGCATACTGCGTGAAGTGCAAGGCGAAGAAGGTCATGGTAGAGCCCAACGAAGGCCTGACCAAGAACGGTAAGCCTATCGTGAAGGGGAAGTGCCCCGACTGCGGCACCACCATCTGCCGTATCGGAGCTATCAAGAAATAAGCCTTCCAAACAAGGAGAGCAAGCATCAAAGCGACCCTTCGGGGTCGCTTTTCTTTTGCCGAATCGTTTAGGGTGCCGGGTTTCCAGGTGCGGGGTTACGCTGCGTTACGCTCTGCCCGCATTTGCTTGGAGAATGGTCCATATGCGTGCGTTGCTTGCCATGCCGATGGATTGATATCGATGAGATGGAAATGCTTCGCAGAGAATGGCGGGAAAAAGACGAACGCCGTCGTATGACGGCGTTCGGGTCTGTTTATGGAGCGGGCAACGGGACTCGAACCCGCGAATGGTGGCTTGGGAAGCCACTGCCTTACCACTTGGCTATGCCCGCATACACTGGATGATACCACACCCTGAAACGTAGGAATCCATTTTCTTCGCCAGGCTTTTGAGCGCATTTGCTCGGAGCCTTTTTGGAAATCGCGGTATTCCTTCCGTGTTTCGTATCCATGGAAACCGTCCGTCTGCTCCGTTACATCTGTTAAACACCTACTAAAGCACTTGACTTTAGGAATCCATCTTGGAAAATGAAGCTTGTCAAATAACCTACCTAGTAACTAGGTGAAAGCTGAGGAGCGCAAGGTCATGAAGCAGATCTATCTGGATAATGCATCTACAACCCCCGTCCGTCCGGAAGTCCTAGAGGCGATGATTCCGTATTTCTCCGGAGAATTCGGCAATCCGTCTTCCATCTACCCCCTTGGACAGCGGGCGTCGAAAGCCGTCTCGCAAGCACGCGAGGATATCGCGGCTCTGATCGGGGCGAAACCCCAAGAGGTCTTCTTCACCTCAGGTGGGTCGGAAGCGGACAATTGGGCGCTCAAGGGCTACGCACGCGCCAACAGGAAGCGTGGGACCCACATCATCACAACGGCAATCGAGCATCACGCCATCCTGCATTCGTGCGAGGCGCTCGAACGCGAAGGTTTTCAGGTTACCTACCTTCCCGTAGGTAGCGACGGGCTCGTCGATCCCCAGGAGTTCGAATCGGCGATCCGGGAAGACACCATCCTTGCATCCGTCATGTTTGCCAATAACGAAATCGGAACGATCGAACCTATCGCGCGCTTGGCACAGATCGCGAAATCCCATGGAGTCGCCTTCCATACCGATGCGGTCCAGGCCTTCGCTCATGTTCCTATCGATGTCGATGAGCTGGGTGTCGATATGCTTTCCGCGAGCGCCCACAAGCTGAACGGTCCGAAAGGCGTGGGAATGCTCTATGTACGTAAAGGGATTCGCCTGGAAAACCTCATCGACGGCGGTCAGCAGGAACGCGGTAAGCGTGCCACAACGGAAAACGTTCCCGGAATCGTCGGTTTTGCGAAGGCGGCTCAGCTTGCCTTTGGGGAACTGGAAGGGGAAACCGCACGGCAGCGTGAACTGCGCGACCATGCGATCAGGCGCATTCTTACGGAAATCCCCCATGCGAAGCTGAACGGGAGCTGGGAAAGCAGGCTCGCCAATAATGTGAACTTCTCGTTCGAGTTCATCGAGGGCGAAGGCATGCTGCTCCATCTGGCGGCGCGTGGTATCTGCGTTTCGAGCGGGAGCGCCTGTACTTCGGGAAGCCTCGATCCCAGCCATGTGCTCATCGCGATCGGCCTTCCCCATGAGATCGCCCATGGTTCCCTGCGTATGACCTTGGGTCGCGATACGAGCTTGGACGATGTGGACTTCGCCATCGATTCCCTGAAGGCGACCTTGGAGAACCTGCGTGCGATGAGCCCCCTCTACGAGGATTACCGCAATGGCAGATACGAGGGAATCCTCGACGCTTGGAAAGCGAAGGGTATCGCGCATATCAGCGAATAGGCATGCCGGCACGCCGTATCCATGTCCTATGGGGAAAATGGAATGCGGCGAGTTGGACGAGAAGGGGATTCGAGGAGTAAAAAACCAATCGCCCAGCCTGCATCGGCAGGGGCGTTTCGAAAGGAAGCAAACCATGGCAATGAATTATTCCGATGCTGTAATGGATCATTTCACCAACCCGCGCAACGTGGGGGAAATCGAGAATGCGAGCGGATGCGGTACCGTGGGCAACGCTGTCTGCGGGGATATCATGCGCATCTATCTCGATATCGACGACTCCGGTGTGATCAGGGATGCGAAGTTCAAGACCTTCGGCTGCGGTGCGGCGATCGCGACAAGCAGCATGGCAACCGAACTCGTGAAGGGCAAGACGGTGCAGGAGGCGCTGGAGGTTACGAACAAGGCGGTGATGGAGGCGCTCGACGGCTTGCCCCCCGTGAAAGTCCACTGCTCCCTTTTGGCGGAAGAGGCGATCCATGCAGCGCTTTGGGATTATGCCGAAAAGAAGGGAATCAAGATCGAGGGTTTGGAAAAGCCCGTCCAGGACATCGGCGAACATTCCCACGTGGAAGTAGTGGAAGACGAATCAGAGCTGTAAGCGAACGAAAAGGCCTCCGGAAGGAGGCCTTTTCCTATGCTCATTCAGCGGAAAAACGCAAATCTTGTTGCAGAAATTGTGGATAGAGTGCTTCTTCGCGGTAATTTGCCATTCGTTCTTCCGTGTGAACCCCTTGCATTTAGTAAACTTGTCTGGTTTGAACACAAGGAGAATCCTATGCCCAAATCAACGAGGAAGCACGTCTCGAAGCGGGGGCGGGAAAAACAGGCGAACAGCCAGCAGGTCGGCTTCAAGCCCGCATACAATCCCACCCATGCGAAAAAGAGCTCCGGTGCCTCTACAATGGATAGGGAGCGTATCGTCGCGGCGCAGGCGGGTGCAAGCCAAGCCAAGCAGCCTGCGAAGAAGAAGCGCCCCGTTCGGAAGGTGGTTCTCACCATCCTGCTCGTATTGCTCGTACTTGCCCTGCTGGCAGGTGCTGCATTCGGTTTGTATGTGAACCAGATCAGCAACGCTATCAAGGTACAGGATCAGGAGCAGGCCGTCGCAATCGACGAGATGCTCACCCCCGTGGTTTCCGATGAGCCCTTCTACATGATGGTGATCGGCTCCGATAGCCGAAACGACGAATTCGGTCAGCGTTCCGATACCAATATTGTGGCGAGGATCGATCCGACGACGAATACGGTCACCCTCATCTCCATTCCCCGCGATACCGCCATCGATATCGATGGCAATGTGGAAAAGTTCAATACGGCATACAACTACAACGGTGCCCAGGGTGCCATCAAAGCCGCAAACGAGCTGCTGGGCGTCCAGATGTCCCACTATGTGGAAATCGACTTCTCCGGTCTGGTCGACCTGATCGATGAGGTCGGTGGCGTTGAAGTCGATGTTCCCATGAAGATCGAGGATGCGGACGCGGGCGGAAAATTGGAAGCGGGCGAGCAGACCCTCAATGGCGAGCAGGCGCTTGTGTTCGCAAGGTCCCGTTCGTATACCACCGGCGACTTCCAGCGCAGCGCGAACCAGAGGCTTTTGGTAGAAGCCTTCATCGAGAAGGTGCTGAGCATGCCTCCCGCGGATATCCCCGGTTTGGTGAAGCAGGCGGCCAAGTGCATTACCACCGATATGAGCCTGACCGATATCATCGGGTATATCCAGAAATTCCAGGATGCCGATGGCCTGACGATCTACTCGGCGATGATCCCTTCGACGACAGCGGATTCCGATGGTGTGAGCTATGTGGTCTGCGATGTCGAAGCCTTGAAGGAGATGATGGCGGTCGTCAACGAGGGGGGCGATCCCTCCACGGTGGTTACCGACAACACCATCACTTCCAGCGAGGAAGCAGAGGCCCTGGGTGAAAGCGGTATTCCGATTTATGTGGAAACCGATATCGCCAATGGAACGATTCAAGCCGAAGAGGGCGACCAGGCATCCGAAGGCGAGTGGATGGCTCCGGAAACCGAGCAGTTCTGATCGGAAGTATCGTCTGGAGTCTTGGATGCCGATCGAATCGGGGTTTTCCAAGAGCGGATGCCTTTCTAGGCGGCTCTTTACATGAATATCAGCTATGTGCCATTCGCAAGCGAATGGCACATGCGTATTATCGAAACAGATACCGAACCGGGAAGATCCGGTAGGCATATCGGCATATGCTTGGGAAGGGTAGGGAAATGGCACAACCGATCGACGAAAACGTCCTCTTTGCAGCCCAGAGGGCGATTGCCCGCGCACGGGGCCAAGAGGTATTCATTGCGCCTGTTGCCGACGGTGCCGATCCTTCTGCGAGTGCGAAGCTGTACAAGATCACAACCGCATCGGCAGAAGGGGAATCTACTCGGGAAGCGCAGAGGACGGCTCCCCAGGAGCCTGTGAAGACCTCGAATAAACAGCATCGGGGATGGTTCTTCAAGAAGGGCGAAGAGGATGCGGCAGGCGTGGTGATTCACTGCGATCCCGCTTCCGGGCATGAATCAGCTCCTGAAGCAGGCATCACGGCAATCTCCGAGCAGGTTGCCGAGCATACCCCTGCACCTGCTCCTGCACCCCGCACGCCCCTGAAGCATGAAGCGGAGGAGTCGGAAGTCCCCCATTTCAAGCTGGCGTGCAGCCGTTCTGCATATGGTTCCAAAGCGGAGCTCCGCAGCAGCGCCGAAGCCTGCGACCTATTCCTTAACCACTTTTTCGCCCAGTTGGTCCGTTGCGGGGTGAAGAACGCGGTGGTCAGTCCCGGGGTCCAGTCGACCGCCCTTGCCTTGAAAGCCCGCGAGCATTTCGAAGAAGTGTATGTCGATTCCGACGAGCGCAGCGCAGCCTTCTTCGCCTTGGGTGTTGCAAAGGCAACGGGCAATGCCGTCATCCTCATCGGATCGGGCGCCACTGCTGCGGCGAATTGGATGCCTGCCGTGCTGGAAGCCGAAATGGCGCGCGTTCCCCTGATTCTCTTGACGGCGGATAAGCCTGCGTACCTGCAGAGCCATGGCTACGCCGGGGCGTCTGGTCAGCTCCAGTTTTTCGGTGGGCACGTGAAGCGCTTCTTCCAGATGCCCATTCCCTCGAAAAAGCCCGAAGACCTTTCCTTCGCGTGCCAGATCGCGCTTGATGCATGCATCGCCTGCCATGGGAACCTGCCTAATGTCGCCTGCGCGGATGCAGGTCCCGTGCATATCAACTTCCCCTTCGCCAACCCCATCAAGCCCATTCCCTATGGTGGGAAGGTGCTGACGAAGGAGCTTCCCGCTGCGGTATTTGCGGGTCAAGGGCTTATGCCCGAAGATGCGAAGGGGTTGTTCGACCTGATTCGCGGCAAGCGCGTTGTCGCGGTTTGCGGCGAGGGCACCTGCGGCAGCACTGCCGATGCCAGGCAGCTGCTTAATTTCGCCCACACCCGCAATGTCCCCTTATTCGCCGATGCGCTTTCCGGATTGAGGAGCTTTTCCGACTCCATGATCATCGACCACTTCGATCCCATCCTGGGAGGCGAGGCGGTACCCCATATCGAAGTGGTTATCCGCTTCGGGCGTTGGCCGCTGTCCGATCGCTTGACCGAGGCAATCAAGGTGATGGGTGCGACCCAGATCGTAGTCGATACGCGCGATAGCAGGGATTACACCAACACCACCGATATCTTCGTGCATTGCGCACCGACGGTGTTCTGCGAGGCTATGACCTTCTTCGATTCTTCGGATAAGGCAAGCCGTCGCGCGTGCAGGGAATGGCAGACTTTCAACGACTTGATGAGCCATAAGCTTCGTGCCATCAAACTGCGCGATGGTATCGATGATTACGAGGGTGCTTACATGTACGAGTTGCTCGAGGCTGCTCCAGCGAATTCACTGGTGTGGGTTGCTAACGGCATGAGCATGGTTGCCCTCGATTTGTTCTACTGCAAGGGCGACAAGCGCTTGAAGGTGTTGGCGAACAGGGGTGCATTCGGTATCGATGGCGTGCTTTCGAGTGCTTTCGGGGCTGCCCAGAAGTTCGAGCAGACTACGGTCGTTACCGGAGATATGGCCTTCCTCCATGATGTCAATGCACTCGCCCTGCAGAACGAGTTCAGGGTCAGGGAAAACCACGGAGCCGGTAAGATGCCCTCTATTGTCGTGGTTCTGCTGAATAATTGCGGTGCGGGAGCCTTCGAGATGCTCCCTGAAAAACCCGAAGATGATAGCTTCGAGCGTCTGTTCGTGAATCCCCAGTCGATTGATTTCAAGCGCTTGGCCGATGGTTTCGGGGTAACCTGCCGAACGGTGACTACGGTGAATACCTTCCGTCGAACCTATGCCGCCCTCCTAGGCGAACCTGGAATCAATATCCTGGAGGTTCTTCTTCCTATTGCGGGTATGCGCGATCGATTTGCCGAATACCGGCAGATCTAGACGAAATCACTTCCATGCCGCTTGGGTTGCGATGCAGGCCCGGGCGGCATGTTTGTCTGCAAGCCGATGAGGGTTTTGCTGTTGCTGCGCCTTCATCCCGAGAATCTTGGTGAACAACTATATGCATGAGTCCACTATTCTTTCCGAGTTGGAGTTTCGATGCCGGCAGAATCCCCAAGGAGTCTGCTTCTATATTGCGACGCAAGGCCAGGAAGATGAAGTGCCGTACGAGTCGGTTACCTATGAGCAGCTGAGAAACCGATCCGTGCGATTAGCGCGCGCATTATTCGATCAAGGTTTGACGCGCGGTAGGTGGTGTGCGGCGGATATGCCCAATTGCGCCGAGTTCGTATACCTGATCGTCGCTTCCCTGATCAGCGGGATACCCCTGGTGCTGCTCAACAACCGTCTTACCTCCGCCGAGAAGGGAACCCGTATCCGCGAGGCGTGCCAGGCGATAGGGATTCCCAACCTGCGTGTTTTCACCAGGGATTCCATCTCTAATGCGATTGCCTGGGATACGAAAACCTATGGTGAGGACGATTTCGATGCATCGCATCTGATTTGCCGCGCCCATGACGCTTATGAGCCGGATTCACCTGGTTTGACGGTATTCTCTTCCGGATCTTTCGGAAATCCCCGTCCCGTGATGTTCACGTGGGGCAATGTGCACGGTGCTGCGAGGTCCATGAATACCACCGTCAGCCGCCCGGGTGAGGGATTGTGGCAGCTTGCAATGCCATTGAACAGGGTTGCTGGTGTTCAGGTGGTGTACCGTTCGCTTCTGAATGGGAATCCCTTTATCCTGTATCGCGAGTTCTTCGCGCAACGGCTGCTTGATGATGTGCGCGGATATGGCGCCACCCATGTGTCTGTTTGGGGCAGCATGCTGAAGGGCTTGGTCTCGTGCGCCGCGCAGACGGAAGAAGGCATCCAAGCGCTTCGGTCGTACCAATGCGTGCTGTTGGGGGGATCATCCCCGGCACATGATGCGTTGGAGCAGGCGATTGAGATGAAGGTGCGGGTGTATGCCAGCTTCGGCATGACGGAAACCTGCGGCAATATTGCCGCCTGCCTTGCAACGAGCGGCTTCAACGGCAGGTTGTTCTCGTTGCCCGATTATCAGCTCGCGGTGATTTCTCCCGACGAGAGCGGTTTCGGCAATCTCGCCGTGAAGGGTCCCGGTGTTGCTCCGATGGAGCTTAATCCCAAGTCCGTATTCACGGTCGACGGTTTCCTTTTGACCAACGTGCTTGCGAAGGTCGATGATCCCGGGGTGAGGTTGTTCAGGCCGGCGGATGAGTCCTTCGTTTCGGGTGGCGAGGATATCGACCCTAGGGAAATCACCGAACAGCTTCTTCTGGTTCCGGGGGTCACTGACGCCTACGTGTTTGCCGATGAAGATGAGGAATGGGGCCGCCGTCCTGTCGCCATCGTGGAAACAGCGGCTGTTTCACGTGAAACTGGATGCAACCTGCAGCTCCTTGCCGATAAGGTTGGCGAAAGCCTTTCCGAATATCTGGATCCCCTTCTCAGGCCCGACCGCATCATCGCCGTCCCCGAGTTTCCCCGTACGGGTGTGGGGGAGGTCGACTACAGCCAGCTTCGCTTGTTATACAGCCAGCGCTTGGACGTCCGTAAGGTCGAAGCGTGGGTGGTTCGTGCTCCTTTGGATCCACCTCAGACCCTTGGCGCCGTGCGTTTGAAGGAACGCGAGATCCTGGTTGTGAGGGTGACCGATTGGGCTGGGCGTACCGGTGTGGGCGAAAGCCTTGCCTATCCGCGCGTGTGCAGGGCAAGGGAAAGCTTGGAAGATGGGTCCGAATTCCTCCGCTCGAAAATAGCCCCTTTGCTTATCAACCACGTATTCGTGCATCCCAGCCAAGCAAGCGTGCTCTGGCGTTCGGTTGATGGTGCGGCCGCTTTCCCCTACGCATGCGCTGCCTTAGAATCGGCGATATGGGACCTGGGCGGCAAGGTCGATCGTTCTTCCCTGGTCGAGATGATCGGAGGAAGGGATTTGTGGCAGAATCCAGAATCCGACCCGGACGTCCCCCAGGGAGGCATTCCCTGCGGTGCTGCAATCGACTATTCGACTGAATGGGAGTGCGTTGAAAAGGTACGCAAGGCGGTCGAGATCGGCTGCGAGAGCGTGCGTATCAAGATAAAGCCGGGTTGCGATGCCAGCTTGGTGAATGCCATTCGAAAGGAGCACCCTAGGCTCAATCTGGTGCTCGATGGTAACCAAGCCTATACCGAAACCAGTTTGAAATCGGTTTTCGACCTTGAGGGTTACAACATCTCATGCATCATCGATCCCCTTGACCCATCCGCTCCGCCGAAGGTGGGTCCGCAGGGTATTTGGGAACGCTTATCGCGCCTACAGCGTGACTTAGGGGCTTCCATCTGCGTGGAACGATGCTGGAATGGCTTAGACGACCTGAAAGAGGGTTTGAGGAAGCATTCGACGATCAGATGCGCCTCCCTGCGTGTGAGCAAGCTGGGCGGTATCCAGCCTGCGTTGGAATTCTACTGGTGGGCGCGGCAGAAGGGGATCATGCTCCTTCCCGTTTCCGAGGGGGCTTCGCCGGTCTCGTCTCGAATCCAGGCTGCATTCCAGACGCTCCCTGGAATGAATGTAAGCGGCGATTTTCCGCTTTCCGACCGGGAGGTTATCGAGGATGCGTGCGCGCCCGGTTTGGTTTTCGAATCGGGTGCCTTGCGTATCAATACCGAAGGTTTCGAATACGGCATCGGTTGCGAAATCGATCCCGATCTTCTGGAAAAACACGCCCAGGTTGCTTGGGTGGTGAAATAAGGTCTTATCCGTCAGGAAAGGTTATTGAATGAAACTTGTGATTGCTTCCGATATCCACGGTTCCGCGTATTGGTGCGAACGTCTTCTGGAACAGGTGGAATCGGAAAAGCCCGATACCTTGGTGCTGTTGGGAGATATCCTGTACCACGGCCCCCGCAATGACCTGCCGAAAGGCCACGATCCGAAAAGCGTTGTGAAGATGCTCAATGCGATGGCGCGCAATATCCTTGCCGTGCGCGGCAATTGCGAAGCGGAAGTGGACCAGATGGTGCTGGATTTCCCCTGCATGGCGGATTATGCGGTGCTGATGGACGGGTCGCGTCAGATCTACCTGACCCATGGCCATCTTTGGTCCCCCGAATCCCTGCCGCCCTTGCCCGATGGAAGCGCCTTTTTGTACGGCCATACCCATGTGAAGGTGAACGAGGATATGCCCCATCCGTTAGGCGGTACCATCCGCGTGGTCAATCCCGGGAGCGTGAGCATCCCGAAAGACGGATCCAACAGCTTTGCCGTGTACGAAAATGGCGAATTCCAGCTGAGGGAATTGGTGTAAGGAAGGGCTGGGAAGGACCGCAACGCTTGGCCTTGCTGTCCGTTCGTTGGAAATCGGAAGGCGCCCTGTCGGGCGCCTTCGTGCATTCATGGGGTTTGCTTAATCGATTTTCGTTTGCGTGAAACGTTCGGCGTTTTTCCAGGTGACCTTTTCGAATGCCTCATC
>SFII01000156.1 GCA_004555335.1 Coriobacteriaceae bacterium
CCCGATTTCTCGAACGGGCTGGGCATCACCGCCCCGTACTTCATGGACTTCGATTTCGGATATGCCGCGAGCCATATCGTGGACTTCGCCATCGTGGTCTTCTCGCTGCTGTTCATCGACATGTTCGATACGGCAGGCGGCTTGATCGGCATCGCCTACAAGGGCGAGATGCTCGACGAGGATGGCAGGCTCCCCCGTGCGAACCGCGCGCTCATGGCAGATGCGGTGGGTACCGTGGTTGGTGCATGCACGGGTACCAGCACCGTGACCAGCTACATCGAGTCCGCAACCGGCGTCGCTGCGGGTGCCCGTACGGGCTTGGCTTCCCTAGTGACCGGTTTGCTGTTTTTGCTGGCGATCTTCCTGTCGCCGGTCTTTCTGGCCATCCCCACCTTCGCGACCGCTCCGGCGCTGGTGCTCGTGGGCATTTTGATGGCGTCGGCATTCAAGGAAATCGACTTCACCGAAGACATCGCGGCGTCGCTCGGCGCTTTCATGGCAATCGCCATGATTCCCTTCACCTACTCCATCGCCAATGGCATCATGTTCGGCGTCCTTTCCTTCGTGATCGTGCGCGTCTTCCAGGGCAGGGCGAAGGATGTGGCTCCCATCATGTGGATCGCTGCGGTCCTGTTCGCAATCAGGATTGCGACTTTGGTGATATAGGCGCCCGAAGGGAAAGGGCGGCTCGTGTTGGAAGGATCTGGTGAGAAGATGGAATATCCCATCGAAATCGCGGGCATAAAGCGCATCCTGCGCTTGTTCCCTGTAAGCGATAAGCTGCAGATTGCGGCATTCATCCTGTTGGGCGACGTCGAGATGTCCGTTTGTGCGGCGCAGGGGCTTTTGGAGCGTGTTCCTGGCTTCGACGTCATCGTCACCCCCGAAGCGAAGAGCATTCCTTTAGCGCATGAGATGTCCCGTCAGTCGGGGAAGCCTTATCTTGTGGCGCGCAAGGGCCTGAAGGTGTACATGAGCGATGTCCTTTCCAGCGAAACCCGCTCGATTACAACGGCGCATGATCAGACCCTGTACCTTGATGGAGGTGAGGCCGCGCAGCTTCGCGGAAAGAAAGTCCTTCTGGTGGATGACGTGATCAGCACCGGCGCAACCCTCAGGTCGCTTGCGGGCCTTGTCGGGCAAGCCGGCGGTGAAATCGTCGGCGCAGCTGCGGTGCTGGCAGAAGGAGATGCGGCGAAGCGGAGCGATATCGTCTTCTTGGAGGCGCTTCCCTTGTTCGACGGAGACGGGAATCCCCTACTGTGTGAATAGGGGATACGTGCTAGAATCTTCCGTGTGAAAAATGCTGCCGCCAAGCAGCGTAACGTTTCGATGATTGGAGAATCCCATGGCTGTTGTCAGCACTTCCAACGCACCTGCCGCTATCGGACCGTATTCCCAGGGCATCGTTGCCGGTGATTTCCTGTTCGTATCCGGGCAGATCCCCATCGTTCCCGAGACCGGGAACCTGGTGGAGGGCGGCATCGCCGAACAGACCGAGCGCTCCCTGCGCAATCTGATCGCCATTATCGAAGAGGCCGGCGCCGATGTATCCAAGATCGTGAAGACCAGCTGCTATCTGGCGGAAATCGCCGACTTTGCAGCCTTCAACGAGGTATATGGCAAGATGATCGATTCCGCTCCCGCCCGTGCCTGCTTTGCGGTCAAGGACCTTCCCAAGGGCGCCTTGGTGGAAGTCGAGGCGATCGTATACTTGGGCGAATAGCGCAAGGATCCTCCCAAGCAAAGGAAAGCTCGCGGGGCATCGGGTGACCGGTGCCCCGTTTTCGTGCGTACTGCGGGCTAATGCCTGCGCTGTCCAGGCGGAATGGAAAGCCCTTATCGCAGAATGGAGCGCATTGCCGGGCGGGTTCGGTGTTTGTTTCGAATCGGGGAATCGTCTTCCTGGCTTTTCGTGCTTCGCATTAGAATAGGCGCATGGATACTTCCTGGGACAAGATACAAGAAGCCCTTACCGCGGCGATACGAGGGGATGAGATGCCCCCTGTGGTGTCCCAGCGCACGCTATTCGGTATTCCCAGCACCGTAGAGGTTCAGATGGCCAAGTTTGCCGCCGAACTGGCCCACGAGCGGGCGGTTTCCCAGGGCGGGGGTGCTTCTACCGACGATCGAGCGCAGTCGGAGGCGGGGTCTTCCGGCGATGATGCCGTAGAGGCCGCCCTGCGCAAGCGGGTTAAGGCTGCGGCGTGCGAGATGGGGGCGGATGCGCTGATCGGACGCGGGATGAGGTATTTCATCTTCGCGGGCCGCGAAGCGGGTTTCGACATCCCTGCTTATCCCTTCGATCCCAAGGGCGAGTTGAAGGACTT
Source organism: Coriobacteriaceae bacterium (assembly GCA_004555335.1). GTDB lineage: Bacteria > Actinomycetota > Coriobacteriia > Coriobacteriales > Eggerthellaceae > W1P20-047. The sequence continues at coordinate 2,331 of SFII01000156.1, forward strand.
CCTCGCCGAAAGGGGAGTGCGCAACTTGCCTGGCTATTATGCCGGACTGGGTATTCCCCAAGACCGATACGAGGACGTTCAGACGCATGCCCTATTAGTGCTACGTCGGCCCGATGCATCCGAGCGGGGAGTGCTTCTGCGCGGTGCCGAATACTGCGATGCAACCCGTTTCGTCCCCCTCTGCGAAAGCAGGTTCCTCGATTTGTGCGATGCGGGTGCCTTGCGCGCGATTGCCCGCGAGCTGCGCATCGATTTTCCGTCTTCCGCGTCCCGGTAGCCTGCCTTCGTTGGCATTGCGCGCGCTTGTCGGAGGGGTGGTTCGGAGCATCCTTTTCGAAGCGTTCGCAATCGGCTTCCCTTTGGTGCGCTGTGTTGGGATTCTTGCTTGGCGGGTGCGGGTTTGCTCCTATTCAAGGATGAAGAAAGCATTGTTCCAGGTGGGCACGAATAGAAGGGATTTCCCGTGGATAAAGCCCGGCTGCTGCCTGGGAAAATCTTTCTGAAGTGCGTATTAAAAGATCGCGGTTATAGCTTGCAAGAGGCCCTCTAGGGATAGACAATCGCAATTCCAAAAGACGAGGAATGGGGGGGCGGTCTTATGGGTTGGCGGGGTCTAGGCAAGGTTCGGAAGGTACTGATCGCATGTGCGCTCTGCCTCGCCGCGCTGGTGCTTGCGACTGCCTGCTACCTGCTTTCCTATAGCCATCCCGAAGAGCATGCGATCGGCTGCGTGAACGGCGAAGTCGGTAAGCCCGCGGTTCAGCTCGATGGCGGAATCGCCTTCCTGCCTTCGGAGGAAAAAGACCTCCATGTGGGTTTGGTCCTGTATCCCGGCGGCAAGGTGGATTATCGTTCATATGCGCCGCTTGCCCAAGCCTGCGCGGAGCGCGGGATAAGCTGCGTTATCGCCAAAATGCCTGCTAACATCGCCTTTTTGAATCCCGATGCGGCGAGTGGGCTCATACTCCAGCTTCCAGATGTGCAGC
>SFII01000157.1 GCA_004555335.1 Coriobacteriaceae bacterium
TGTCAGCAAGCATACCCAGCAGCAACTTGAAGCAAGCCTGGGCAAGCTGGGTGCACAGCACCACGAGCGAGGCGGCCATGACCACGTCCTCGTAGGCCATTTCCGTGAAACCGGCAGAATCCAGATAGTACACGTACGAGGGAACCAGGTTCGCAAGGCCGATAACCCCGTTCATCAACCCCACGCCCACGGCGATCGCCAGGAAGGCGGCCGAGGCGAAGGCGATCTTGGCGGGAATACCCTTTGCAGGCTTTCCCCCATCCTGCCCTTCCGCCTGCTCTCCGGCGCCATAAGCGCGCACGCCCGCATCTTCGGGGCGATTCTTCAGCAGGAAAAGGCAGGCGGGCAAGGAAATCGCCAGGCACAGGGCGCAAAGCGCCATGCATGAGGCGCGCCAGCCCGCGGCGACGATGATCTTCCCGGCGACGAAGGCCCAAAGAGCGCCGCCCACACCCGCCATGGAAATGCACAGGCCCACCACGGTGCCCATCTTCCGCTCGAACCATCGGCTGATCAGGTTGGGCAACATGAGCGCGATCAGAACCACGCCCGAGCACCCCTGGAGGATCCCTACAAGGTAGAAATGCCAAAGCTGCGTGCCGACCCCATCCAAGAGCAGGGCCAGTCCGGAAACCACCGAAGCCCCGGTCAACACGACGCGCAGGTCGAAGCGCTCGATCAGGCGCCCTCCAATCGGCGCGAAAAGCGCGGCGGAAAGGTAGAGCAGGGAAGGCTGCAGCGAGAACACGCTCTCGCTCACTCCGAGGTCGCGGCTGATGGGAACCAGGAAAACACCCCAAGTGTTCAACGCCATGGTCGCAGGCGCAAGGCAAAGCAGCGCGCCGGTCAGAATGGTCCAGATATGGTATTTAGTCATCTTCCCCACGAAAACCTCCCCATAACAAAAAAGCCGTGCAGACGGCAGCTGTCAAAACAGCATACCGCCCGCACGGCGGAAAAGGAATGCTACTTCAAGCCCAGGGGCGAAAGCAGGTCCATCAGATCATAGAAGGCAGAGGGATGCGCGCTCAGGCCGCGGCACTTGACCTTGGGATAATCGGGATGGTCGATTTCGAGTTCCCAATCCTGACCGTCGAGGCACTTGGCGTAATACTTGGGCTCCCATTCGAACACGCCCAGCTGCTGGGCGGCATCGAAGAATTCCTGGACGATTTCCTTCTCCAGGTCGATTACGACCTCTTCGGTTTCGGAACCGAGGAAGCTGCTGTAGATGCGGGTGCAGACGCTGCGATAGCTGCCGTCTTCCAACTGATAGGTCTTGACGGTCTGGTTGCCTTTGCAATAACCTCCAACGCCGAAGGTCAGAACCAATTGCTCGCTCATGTTCAGATCCTTTCCCTGGGTACAACAAAAAGCGGCAAGAAAAACTTGCCGCTGAGAGTTCTTGGTGGAGCATAGGGGGATCGAACCCCTGGCCTCGGCATTGCGAACGCCGCGCTCTCCCAGCTGAGCTAATGCCCCAAGAAGCAGAAAGTATTTTGCCCCCGCAAAGGGAAAATGTCAACATTTGCCCACGCGAAAAAATAAAAGCCGCTCGAAGGCGGCTTATATTTTCCAGCGATTCGCTTTAGAAGTCCAAGGAGGCCTGGGGAGCCTGGGGTTCTTCGGAAGAATCATCCTCGATGAATCCTGCGAATACCGGCTCGCCATTCCTGCTCAGCTCCACAGTTCCGGTAAGGATATCGACATACTGGTACGATTGACGCGTCTTCCTACCACGCCTGCGTTCAACCTCGACGATGAAGAGCTGAGGATGAACCTGCATGAGGATTCCTTCGGATTCGATTACCTTGGAACGACCCATGTTGGCGCGAATGGACAGACGCTGGCCGACAAGCCCATTCAGCGTTTCGCGAATGTTGCCGACGATGTTTGCCTGCTTTTCGAGATCCAATTCTTGCCACTGCTTTCTAGTTGCCAAATAAATACAGAAAACGCAATTTTTAATTATACCACCATTGTCAATTAGTGCAACAAAAAGCAGGTATCGTTGGGAAAATGCCACCTATCACGACAAATCGAAACCATTCCGTTGCCGAACCGACTTTCCCAGCAAGGAAGATGATTACTTTAGGGAAACAAGCCCAAGTTCCAGGGCGACCGCCCCGAGCGCCTTGAATTCGTCGAGCCCGAGGGATTCGCCGCGTCGGCGCGGATCGATCCCTGCCTTTTCGAAGACCTGGGAAAGCAACTCGGAAGCGCCCTCCACGCCCGAAAAGTACGTACGGCAGGAATTCGAGATGGTCTTGCGACGGTTGGCGAAGGCGGCATCGGCCATGATCATAGTCGCCTTCCGCCGCTGGCGGGACATGCCATCGCACGGCACCCTATCCAAACGCAGCACGGCGCTGTTCACGCGCGGAGGCGGGAAGAAGTTGCCGGGGCTCACCTGGAACCTTCCTGCAGGCTGGGCAAATAGGGAGAGCTTGACTGTGAAAGCCCCGTAATTCTTCGTCCCCGGCTTTGCCGCCATGCGGTCGGCAACCTCGGCCTGCACCATCACGGTAGCCGATTCCAGGGATTCGAAGCGCTCGAAGTAATCGAGCACCAAGGTTGCCGCAACGGCATAGGGAAGGTTCGAAACTAGCTTGTTGGGCGCAAAGGGAAGATCGGAGGGACCCACTTCCAGGGCATCGCGGTTGATCAGGGTGAATCGGTCCTGCCATTGCGCGCAGGTGCGGGCGAGCACGGGAGGCAGGTCGCTATCGCGCTCGATTGCCGTCACCGCCCCCGAGCACTGAAGGAGCGCAACGGTGAGCGTGCCGATACCCGGTCCGATTTCCAGCACGCGATCGGCTTGCGTCAGCCCCGCCAGCTCGCAGATATGGCGGACGATGCCGTCGTTGATGAGGAAGTGCTGGCCTAAGGCCTTCTTGGTTGCAAGCCCATGCGCTTCGAGCACCTCGCGGGTCGCAGGCACGCTCGCAAGCGGGGAAAGCCGGTCGGTCATCGGAAGAGCTCCCTTCATGATGCGCCCTCGTTTCGCGGGCGCGCTGTCATATCCAAGCAAGGGCGCTAGGCGCGCCCTCAGCCGATCATCTCCAAAACCCGCTCGCAGGCTTGCCCGCAGCTTTCTCCGATGCAAGGCAGGACCTCCTCCAGGCGAAAGCCGGCAACCGCCAAAGCGGAGCGCATGATGGTTTCAAGGGGCCCGAAACCATGGGGATCCCCTCCCTGCCCCACCACCATCAGCTTCGCGGGCCGCTTGGGGGCCTTCGGGTCGTAGGTGGAGAACAGGGGCTGGAAACGATCGAGCAGGGCCTTCATCTGGGAAGGGGGACCTGCAAATGCAGCGTCCGCCCTCAAGGCAGGCATTGCAGCCGATGCACGGCCCGACATCCAAAGCGGCAACGGAAAGCAGCTTCACCCGATCTTCGGGGAAACGCCCCTGCAGGGCATCGCGAAGATGCCCTGCAGCTTGGGCGCACTTGCCGTTTCGTTGGGGCGACCCGCAGATTATCGTGCGGACATCTGCCACGTGGTAGCTCCGCGGTCGAACAGG
>SFII01000158.1 GCA_004555335.1 Coriobacteriaceae bacterium
AGAACATGCTGAAGAAGCTCATGGAGGCGGCAGCCTGCCAGACCAAGGGCCTTGACGCACTTGCAACCGGACCCGAGCCCTCCTCGACCGCGCGCATGCCCTACGACCTGCGCGACGCAGCCGAAGCGTGCGCCATCATGTCGAAGACGAAGACCAAGGAAGCTGCCGAACTTGCCCTCCAGAAGATCATCGACTACATGGAGCAAGACGGATCCGAGAAAGGGATTCCCGACCTGATCGCTTCCCTGGGCACGGGCCGCATGCGCGGCGATGCGGCAAAGGAGCTCAAAGAAACCGCCGCGCTGATACATGACCATGCCCTGATCAACAAGGGGCACCGCCTGCTTTCCCTGCTCATAGAGCTTGCACGGCAGGTTGAATCCCACTACCAGCTCATCCTGCGCGATCAGTGCATGATCGACACCAGCAACCTGATCAGGACTACTCTCAAGGCATTCGAAGAGCATCCTGAAATCGCAAGCCAGTACACCGAGCGGTTCAAGCTCATCATGGTCGACGAGTTCCAGGACACCAGCCAGCTGCAGATCGACATGATCGAGCGCATATCCGGCGCCGGTCACACGCACCTGTGCACGGTCGGCGACTCCCAGCAGAGCATCTACCGCTTCCAGGGGGCCGACGTCGAGGTCTACCTGAAGCACAAGCAGGACATGGCCAAGAGCGGCGCACTCATGGTCGAGCTTGGCGACAACTTCCGCAGCCACGCCGACATCCTGGCCTTCGTGCGCAGCATCTGCGGGCGCCCCGGCTTCTTCATCGAGGACTTCCTTGACCTGAAGGCCGGCCGCAAGGGCGACTCCTACAAGGGAAGCCTCCCCCGCATCGAGCTTGCGCTGACCATGTACGAACGAGGTGCAAGCGATAAGGCCCGCCTGACCGAAGCCGAGCACATCGCCACGCGCTTCCGCCAGCTGATCGACGAAGGCCACAAACCAGGGGAGATGGCAATCCTCATGGGGTCGACCACCCACATGAGCGTCTACGCCGACGCCCTCAGGGCACAGGGCATCCCCTCCATGGCCGCAGGCGGTTCGAAGTTCTACAAGACGAGCCACGTCAAGCGCTGCATCAGCCTGGTCAAGGTTCTCGCCAACCCCTTCGACTCCATCAGCATGCTCGACGTGCTCAGCAGCGACATCCTACCCGTCAGCTCCGATGACCTGCTGCTCATCTCCACGTACTACAACGAAAACAGCGAAATGCTCATGCGCCAGAACTTCGCGAAAGCGTTCCTGTATTCGGACGAGGCCCCTGAAGGCTCCTCCCAGCTGCTCGTACATGCGATGAGGGTCCTGCGCAAGGCATGGAGCGATCTTGGCAGCAGCAAGCCGAGCAGGGTGCTGATGAATACGCTGATCGATTCGGGATGGATCGACCGCCTCCAGCAGCAGGGCCAGGAAGGCCAGGCCGTTCTGGCTGACATCCTCAAGCTGGTCCGCATCATCCAGGCAAAGGAAGAGGACCAGGACCTGGATATGGCCAGCCTCTCCGTCGCGCTTGATGCAGCCGTCGAATCAGAAACCGAATCCACCGGCGTGCTTTCTATCGAAGGCCTGCAGGCAGTTCGCCTGATGACAGTGCATGGATCGAAGGGCCTGCAGTTCCCCATCGTCGCTGTGACGGACTGCTACAAATCCCGCAGCGAGGGCGGCAGGCTTATCACCTACGCGGATTCCGATACCATCCATGCCTCGCTTATCCCTAAGGAAAAGGACCTCAAGGCCGCCGTAGAGCTGCCCGAGGGCAAGCAGAATCCCGCCGCATCGAACGACCTCGTTGAATACCGAGCGAAGATCGACGCCGAGAACACGCGCTGCTCCGAAGCAGAGCGCAGGCGCCTGTTCTACGTCGCTGCAACACGCGCAGCCGAATACCTGATCATCGCGATGAACAAGCAGGCAACCAAGAGCAACGAATGCAAGGAAATCGAAGGCGACCTGTTAGGCGCGCTCTTCCCCGGCGAGCAGTTCTATCCCGATTCCAGCCGCACCTTCGAATACGGAGGAAGCGAACCGGGCGTTTTCACGAGATACAACGTACAGAAGGAAGAGCAAGACGAAGACGAGGCAATCGAAGCCGCAGAGGGAATCTCAGAGGGTTTGGAGGACGCCGCGGAGTGCGAGGACAGGTTCATCACCATCCCGACTGCATTGAACCAGCGGACGGTAACCCTGAAGCCCGAGCAGCGCCGCAACGACTTCTTCTCATACTCCGCCCTGCCGAGCATCTACAAGAACGCTGAAGACGGCGATGCCCGCATCCAGAGGGAAACCGCAATCCAAGCCGTTCCGAACACCGAGATCCCCAACGAGGAAGAAGGAGCCATCCGCGCATCAGGCGACCACGACAAGGCGACCAGCTTCGGCACCGCCCTGCATGCGACCTGCGAATGGATCGCCCTGCAGGACGAGGTGACAGAATCCTCCATCAAGGAGACAACCCGCAGGCTCGCCTGCCAGAACCTGGTTAAGAACATCGAAAGGCTCGATAGCGCGGTAGGCAACTGGATCAGCTCGAAGCTCTGCGAGAAGGCTTATTCGCACGAATGGATCCAGCCCGAAGTACCCTTCTGCATTCAGGCCAACGGCCGCTGCATGGAAGGCGAGATCGACCTTCTGTGCCACAACAATGACGGGCACGCGTTCATCGTCGACTACAAGACAGGCGGCCGCGCCGACGAAAGCGAAGCGAGCCTGCAGGCTAAGCACAGGCTCCAGGCAGAATGCTACGCGTACGCAACGCTAACCAGCGGATTCGAAAGCGTAGAACTGCACTTCGCACGCGTAGAGCAGCTTGCCGAAGATGGCAAAATGCAGGTGGTTTCGTACCGATACGAAAAGGCTGACGAAGCGAACCTGAAGCAGGCAATCGAAGGTGCGCTCGAGGCAATGTAGAGCAAGCAGCGCAAAACGAGTCATGCTGCAGCCACAAAAGAAGAAACCAGCACGAAGCCGGCTTCTTCTTTTGTGATGAGAATCACAAAAATACTATGCGTTAGATCAGGGCTGCGCTGGAGTCGAAGCGGTACTTCGCGCCGTTGATCGTCTGGGTGGCGGTAACCATCTGGCTTGGGTGCAGGCGAGCACCGATATAAGCAAATGAATAAACGAATGAAGGCCCCAAACGGGGCCTCCGGATCCATGTGCGGGGCGATGGAAAGCGCCCCCTGCGGGCGCGACGCCCTATCCTCCCACGGTCTCAACCGCAGTACTTTCGGCGATGAGGGGCTTAACTGCCGAGTTCGGGATGGGTTCGG
>SFII01000159.1 GCA_004555335.1 Coriobacteriaceae bacterium
GGCGGGGTCTTTCGACCCTCCATGGAAAGGATAGGATATGGCAGTAAGGCTTGTGGAAGGCAAGGTAGTCAACAGCGGTATGAAGGTGGGCATCGTATGCGCCCGCTTCAACGAATTCATCACCGGCAAGCTTCTGGAAGGCGCGCTCGATGCGCTGCGCCGCCATGATGTTGCCGAAGAGAACGTGACCGTGGCATGGGTGCCCGGTGCTTTCGAGGTCCCCGTGGTGGTGCAGGCTATGGCGAAAAGCGACGATTACGACGCCGTAATCGCCTTGGGCGCGGTGATCCGCGGTGCGACCAGCCATTACGACGTGGTATGCAACGAGGTTTCCAAGGGAATCGCGCAGGTTGCGCTGGCAACAGGCAAACCCGTGATGAACGGCGTGCTGACCACCGACACCATCGAGCAGGCTATCGAGCGTGCCGGCTCAAAGGCGGGAAACAAGGGTTCCGAGTGCGCCGTGGGTGCCATCGAGATGGTCAACGTCCTGCGTCAGCTGTAAGGCTGCGTCGGAGCTGCTCAAAGCATTTTCGGAGCCCGGGTCCGCCTGGGCTCCGGTTTTGCCTGGGATACCGGCGGTGCTTGAAAGCCGTATGCTGAAGCCGCGTTCAAGGTGCGATCCGGCTCACGCGAGAGAAAGGAAGCCGAACATGCCCACCGTCTTCTTCGACTACGACGGGACCCTGCACGACACCATCCGCGTGTATGCGCCCGCCTTCCGCACGGGATATGCGCAGCTGGTGGAGCAGGGCCTGGCGCAACCGCGCGAGTTCACCGACGAATGGATCGCCGGCTGGTTGGGCTGGACCGTGGCCGACATGTGGCATGCCTTCATGCCCGAGCTGACCGAAGAGCAGTGGCGCCCCATTTCGCGTTTGATCGGCAAGGAGATGTTCCGCTTGATCGACGAGGGGCATGCCGGTTTCTATGACGGTATCGAGGAGGCCTTGGACCGGCTGAAGGCGGGCGGTTACCAGCTGGTGCTGCTTTCCAATTCCCAGCATGCCTACTGCAACAGGCATCGCGAGGTTTTCGGCTTGGACCGCTGGTTCTGCGATTACGTGATTGCGGGCGACTACCCTGGAATGGAGAAGTGGGAGTATTTCCAGAAGGCGCTGCCCGGCTTTGACGGGCCTTATGCGGTGGTGGGGGATAGGTTCCACGATATCGATGCCGCAGTGCGGGCGGGCGTGCCTTCCATCGGCTGCGGTTACGGTTGCGCACGGCCGGGCGAGCTCGATCAGGCAAGCGTGGTGGTGGAAAGCCCGCGGCAGATTCCCGATGCCGTGAAGCGGCTGATCGGCTAGGCGGGTGCCGGGATTCCCGTTTCGTCGGTGCCGTTGGCGCCAAGTTTCCGTGGCTTGCTTTTCCGTGAAGTAGAATGGTGGGCATGTGACGAAACGCCCGCGCTGCGGGATGGCGAACAGGAGGCCCTAATGGGAATCAAGGAAGACGCTCGCAATATGAAGCTGGCCTCGCCGGTTCTGGCTGCAAGCCCGATCGAGCAGCGCAATGCTGCACTGGAGCTGGTGGCCCGTCGCCTGCGCGAGGGGGCCGATGCCGTTTTCGCTGCGAATGCGCAGGATATGGCCGCGGCCGAGGAAGCGGGCGTAGTGGCTCCCGTGATGAAGCGCCTGAGGTTCGACGAGGCTAAGCTGGCGGACGTGATCGCAGGCATCGAGCAGCTTATTTCCCTTCCCGATCCTTTGGGCGTGCAGCAGCTGGCCCGTGAGCTGGACGAGGGCCTGGAACTGAGGCGTTTCAGCTGCCCTATCGGCGTGATCGGCGTTATCTTCGAAGCACGCCCTGACGCCCTGGTGCAGATTTCCACCCTGTGCCTGAAAAGCGGCAACTGCGCCATCCTGAAGGGCGGTAGGGAAACCGCAGCGACCAATCGGGCGCTTTTCGGCATCATCAAGGATGCGGCGGTGGAGGCGGGGCTTCCCGCGGAATGCCTGCTGCAGGCCGAGGCGCACAGCGAGATCGATGAGCTGCTGGGTTGCCACGAAAGCGTGGACCTGCTTATCCCGCGCGGCAGCAATGCCTTCGTCAGCTATATCATGAACAACACCAAGATCCCGGTCATGGGCCATGCGGACGGCATCTGCCATATCTACGTGGATGCGGCGGCCGACCAGGACGCCTGCCTGCCTGTTATCGTGGATTCCAAGACCCAGTACACCGCGGCATGCAATGCGGTGGAAACCATCCTGGTGAACCGTGCCATCGCCGGTGAATTCCTGCCCAAGCTGGCCCGTGCCATGGCCGATGCGGGCGTGACCCTTCATGCCGAAGACGAGGTGCGCCAGATCATCGGCTGCGAGCCTTTGGGTGAAGACGGCTTCGCCCATGAATACCTGTCCCTGGATGCGTCGGTGCGCTTGGTGGGCAGCCTGGATGAGGCTATCGACCACATCAATCGCTTCGGATCGCACCACACCGATGCCATCATGACCGAAGACGATGCGGCGGCCGACCGCTTTGTGCAGATGGTGGATTCGGCAGGGGTGTATCGCAACTGCTCCACCCGTTTCGCGGATGGCTTCCGTTATGGCTTCGGCGCGGAAGTGGGCATTTCCACCGGCAAGATCCATGCACGAGGTCCGGTGGGCCTGGAAGGCCTGGTTACTTATAAGTACAAGCTGGTAGGCCATGGCCATATCGTGGGCGACTACGCATCCGGTAAGCGCCATTTCACGCACAGGGATCTGTAAGCGCACGCAATCGCGAACAAACAGGACAATCCGGGCTCGGAGCAATCCGGGCCCTTTTCATGCGATGCGGGGCAGATTGCGTGCCACCTTGGGTATCACCCCAGGTGACGCTCCTTTTCGTGCGAGTGCTTCTTCCTTCTGGTGTGCATGGCATGCCGCTTGCAGCAATCCAGTGAGGCTCAGAGGGCGTCACTTCAGGTGACGCCTCGATTTCAATGATCTCGTGTTGGGGTGGGTGAATTTTCGGTTTTTGCGGCATTCCTCCCCCTGGTTTTGCCTGCATGATGAAGGGTGGGGATGGACTTCGGATTTCTGTTCGGCATTGTTCTTTGCTTGTATAATATGTAAGTACAGAATCATACGGATGTAATTGCGATTATGCATTGGAGGAGATATGGCTACTTCTACGCTTACCATTCGCGTTGACGAGGAATTGAAGCGGGGCGCTTCCGAGGTTGCCAATTACTACGGCCTTGATCTTTCCTCTGTAACGCGAGCATTCTACAAGCAGATGGTCAATA
>SFII01000160.1 GCA_004555335.1 Coriobacteriaceae bacterium
GTGATTTCGGCATCGCACTGGATGATGGTGACGTCCATCTTCGTGGAGAAGCTGGATTCGTTGGTGAGGATGGAATAGGTCTGCTCCAAGAACTTGCGGACCAGGCCGTTCTTCGTGGATGAAGAGGTATCGATGGCGATGACGAATTCCTTGATGCGCTTCTGCTCGGTGTATTCCAAAGGCTCGATCAAAGGCAGGTTGCCGTAGCGCTGCAGGCCGAAGCAGTAGTACACGTAGTCGAATTCGTCGTCGTTGATGAGCAGGTGCTCGCCCATGACCGCGAACTTGCGCAGGAACACGCGGTAGTCGGTGCGCTTGCGCGTGACGCGGGTCAGGTTCATCTTCATGTTGGCACCCTCGGTGCCCCACAGGGTGGCATAGGAATCCATCTGGATGCCCAGCTCCAGGGCGGCGTCCTCCCAGGTTTCCTTCGTGCGGTCCAGGTTGATGGTGTTCGCCATGCGCTGGCCGATTGCGATGCTGGAATTCTTGGGCGCTTCCTTCTGGGTGATGTCTTCCGGCGCCAAGCCCGAAGAGGACTTGTGGGATTTCTCGATCTGGTCCGCTTCGGGGGGCAGCTCCATGTCGGTGCCGTTGGGAGCGGCCTTGGTGGCGTGGCCTCCGCGGCTGCCGCCTTCTTCCTCTTCGCCGTCCTTGCCCGCGTCCTTGTCGTCTTCCTTCACGTAGGGTGCGTGCCAGGGCTCGTGGTCGTCGGCGTAGAAGGGCTCGCGCAGGGCTTCCAGTTCTTCCAGGGTCAGCTTGCGGTCGAGCAGGTAGCGGTAGACCGCTTCTGCGGTGAAGTGCTTGACGTTGCCGGCGATTTCCGCGCAGGTTGCCGCCTGGCGTGCCTCGCGTGCGCAGCGGACCACGCCCAGGTTCAGCCCGGTAATGGAGTTCTCCACCACGATGTCGCAGGCTGCGTCCCAGAAGGGCGCATTCACGCTTTCGCCGGCGAAGGGGTGAAGGAACACGCAGTGCATCACGGCGTGCAGGTAATCGCGCGCCAGCGCCGCGGGCTCTTCCGCATAGGTGCGGGCTGCCCAGGCGGGGCTGTAGCGCAGGTAGTTGCCGTCGGTTGCGAAGGTGGATCCTGCGATGGGCAGTCCTTTCAGGCGGGCGCAGGCGCTTGCCATGAAGCGCATGTTCACCACGATGGAGTTTTTGGAAAGCTCAAGCGCCTGGGCCCCTAATTGGGCTATCGACTCTTGCGCCATCGAACCTCCTTCCCGTTCGAAGGCCGCAGTGTTACAAACCCGCGGCCAGGTTGAATTAGCTTGATTATCCTAACCCTGAAAGTGTAGCATTTTCGGGGCACGGGCCTGCGTTTCCCGTGCTGGGCTTTACCTATTCGAGATGATTTTGCGAGGGCTTTCGAAATGTCCGTATCTCCAGGTCATTGCGGGTCGAAGCCTCTGCGTCAGCTGTTTGAAAGGATGCCGATGAGCACGTACTCTCCTATCTTCGAAGATGCCGAAACGCCCATAGGGCAGTTGCTGGACCAGGTTGGAACCATCGGCTGGCGCGCCAAGTCCAACGAGGTGGGCGTCATCCAGGCGGCGCATGCCATCGATGGCGAGATGTGGGCACCCCAGCTGACCCCGTACAACGAATGGAAGCCCCGTGGCAACGGCCGTGTGCCCGACGGGCATGATGGCGACCTGTACAAGGTGGGCGCCCTGAACATGGGCATTTCCGTGGAGCTGCGCGAGGAAGTGCTCAAGCGCAGCGCGGAAGCCGCACGCAAGGCCAAGGCGAGCAAGCTTGCCGAAGAGCAGGACGACTATCTGGACCGCGATATCATCGATTTGCCGTTGGTCTTCGGTGTGAAGGAATGCGAGGGCGGCTACGTGCTCGCGAAGGTGGACCTGCGCCAGTATGCCAAGCGCAGCCGACGCGAGCGCGATCTGGTCCTGATCCTGCCGTCCCACGTGGATGGGGTTCCCATCATCAGGATCGACGCCGACGCCTTCTCGCGCTTCAACGTACGCGGCATCGGCGTGCGTTTGGTAGTGGTTCCCGATACCGTGCGCACCATCGACCCCGGTTGCTTTTCCTATCTGGCGGCGGAATACGTCTACATCGGCGCGCAGGCGACGGTGCTGGGTGGCCAGCCGCTTGAGCGTTGGGCCCTGAAACCCCAGGTCGACCAGCGCTATTACTACGTTTCCCCCGAAAATCCTGCATGGCAGAGCGTTGACGGCAGCCTGGTTTCCAAAGACGGGACCTCGCTTCTGTTCCTGGCGCCGCCCTATGGCAAGCGCGTGCGCATCCCCCAAGGCGTCGTGCGCGTGGAAACCGACGCCCTCGCGAAGTGGGATAGCGTGCCCGAGGTAGTCGAATGCGGGCACGAGCTCACGCGTATGGCGTCGAAGGAATGGGACGGGGCCTTGTGGCTATGCCCGCAGGATGCCCCCATGTTCGACATCCTCCTGCGTCGCGGCGTGCGTTTGGCGGGCCCTGGCGTTGTGACCGACCAGGATTGCTGGTACGACTTCGACGAGCGCGGTGCCTTGCTGGTCGCAGGTCCGCCGGCACCCCCCAGCGTTTCCCAGACCTTCGCCCGCGCGGCGGCGAGCATGGCTGATGGCACGGGCGATGCTTCCCCGGCGGCATTGGCGAAAAAGGTCGCAAAGACCCGCCCGCCTGCAACTTCGCTGCGCCTTCCCGTCGAAGTGGAGGGCACGCCTTTGGTGCGCATCGCTTCCCGTGGCCTTATCACCTGCCCCGATACGCTGATCGTTCCCGAAGGCGTGGTTTCCGTGGGCGAGGACAATGCCTGCAAGGGCCTGAAAAACCTCTCTCTGCCTGCAAGCCTGCGCCGCATCGAGGCGCACAGCTTCACGTCGCGTTGCCTCAAGGGCGTCACGTCCATCCCCGCGGGGGTGGCGAGTGTGGGCGAAGGCTGCTTCGAATACAGCGTCGTGCGCCTGGAGCACACCGGAACCATCGTGCACGTTTCCGCGAACCAGCTGCTCAACTGCTTCATTGAGCGCACCGACGAGGAAATCGCCGCATTGCAGGGAAGCGACCCGGCTTCTTACGTCCCCTTCGACTACGCCGCCTACGACGAGCTGTTGGTGCAGGGGAAGAACCTGCCCGACCGCATCGGTGCCTTGGTGCATCGCATCGCGAATCCCTTCGGGCTTGCCGATGACGCGCGTGCGAGCATCGTTTCGCAGATGCTGGCGAACAGCCGCGAGGTGATGGAGTAC
>SFII01000024.1 GCA_004555335.1 Coriobacteriaceae bacterium
CCCCGCGATCATCATCCCGGGAATCGATGCGACGTGGCGCGAGGAATTGCGGATTTCCCAAACGCTGCGCCAGTGCCTCGACGACCTCTTCGACGAGCATCACCCCTGGGAAAGCACGAGCCAGCTGAAGACCCGGCTCTTGGATGCTCTGCAGGATGGCACGGCCGATCCAGTGCAGCGCTAGCCCGCTTTCTTGGAAGGAGGGATCGACGCGTACACCGCCCCAGATACGCACCCGTTAGAACGGCGCCCGCACGGACTAGCCGGCACCCTCTTGCGGCCCACGCCGATCCCAACCTGAATCCGCACGATCCCGAAGCAAGCCCCGGTAAATGAAGAAGCGGGGAAATCCCCGCTTTTACAAGTCCCACATTACCACGAAACGCGCTGGAATTGCAGTCTGGCATCTTCGCGTCCGAAGGTGTAATAAGCATTGCACCGAAACGAGGAAAGGATGCAGATGCCAAGAGAATACATGCCTTCCAACGCAACCCTGGCCCGAGTCGCCCTAGGGCAGGCGGCAAAACGCAAGCAGCTCGCCGAACTGGAACAGGCAGGCCTGGGGCTGACGCGGACGGAAATCGAGCACCTGGGACATGCCCGTCTCGAAGCGCTCGCAACAACCGGCAGGCTGGAATTCGGCAGCCCCGCCATCGTGCAGATTGCCCGCACCTTTTCCGCATCATCGTACCTGTTCGAGGAAAGCTGCGCCGAAACGCTCGAGAGCATCCAGGAGACCTTCTACCAACTCCGGGCCGACGCACCGAGCGACGTTCCCGACGAAGAGCTGATCGAGGGCATGTTTGAGGCCTTCGAAGAAAGCTGCGGAGGCGACTGCGATGCACTTGCCGCCTTAAGCGTTGCAGAGGTGCTTGGCCAACTTGCCGTTCACGACGACCGAGAATCCCCCGACGACGAACCCTACTCCATAACCGATGACGAAGGCAGGGTGTATTCATGGAACCCCGATTCGTGGGAAGACGACATCTGTGCACCAGGCTGGTTCGGGGAAAGGTGGGGCAATGACCGGAATTAAGATTGCATCCGCTTCATTCGAAACGCCTGGGATCCCGGATAAAGGGGATCTGCTCGAACGACGCACCGGCGCGCTCTGGGAGATTCTGAGCCACTTGATGGAACTGCATACCTGCGGCGGGTCTTCGTCGGTATCCCAGACGGAAGCCTACGACCTGATGCAGTCGGCCTGCTACGTGCTGGGAATCGAAGGCCTGCTCGAACCCGCTGCGGCGGTACTGGACCGCGATGACCCTGTGCACGCATTCCAGCACAAGCTCGAGGTGCTCCATGCGCGCTTCGACGAAGTGGAAGCTCTTTGGCGGGACATCTGCATCGTCATGCCGCCGATCAACAATATCGCCCTGCGCGACACCCTGGCCAGCATCGGAGGATTCCGCGCACGCTACGACACGCTGTTCGCCGCCGACCAAGTCCCCTGCGATATCGACTATCCCCTCCATCGACCCATCCCGGAATCCCTGAAGGGCCTCGACTACCTGCAGGCCTGGCTCGAGACCCTCTGGGAGGAAACGCGATTCATCGCGCGCTTCGATTCGCGGGATTGCATCGACGTGCTGGAATCATGGTGTCCCGACTACAAGGGCCTGCTCATCAACCTGTACGAACCGATCCACGACGCCTACTGCAACAACGTGATCACTCCGCAGCGCGGATATCCATCACGTCCGACCAGGATGCAAGGGTGAAATCCCCGTCCTCATGCAGGATCACGCAATACGGGCGCCGGTCCTTCTGGGGTATTCCCCGCTCCCGCAGGAAGCCCGCCGCCTTCGCACGCGGAACCACCACCCCGCGCAGGCATTCGCCGCTTACGAGCTCGACGATCGCCATCACGCCGGATTTCAAGAAGTAGAGCCAATGCCCGGGGTCGGGCTCGCAACCAGCGCCTCCGCCATCTTCTTGAGGCACATCGAAGGTGAAGCAGGGCGGAACCTGGGGAAGGGACCCGAAGCCCATCTCGCTCAGGCGCGGTGCCAGCTTCTCTTGCGCATAGGGGCTCATCTGGGCCTTCAGCATTCCGGCGATGCGCTCCGCCGACTTTCTGTGGGGATCGCGCGGGTCGCGCTCAGCCGAGTATTCCGCCAGGGCGTCGAAGAGCACGTAGGCTTCGGAAAGATTGAGCGGCAAGGAAACCGGATGGACCGAGGACCTGAAGTCGCCTCGATATCCGAATTCGGCCTGGATGCACATGCCGCCGATACGGATGCCGTCCTTCATGCGGGCACGGCGCTCGCCTACGGCATTCTTGGAACAGCGGAGCACATCGTGGGCAAGGGCTTCTTGGGAAATCCCCTCATGGGAGGCAAGCAGCATCAGCAAATCCGCTTCCTGCCCGCCCAGGAAGGAATCTTTAAGCTCGTAGCCTTTCAAGTCCCCGTTGCCGGGCAACTGCCGCAAGGCTTCGAACAGGTCGCAGACCTGATGATAGAGCACCACCCTGTCCATGCCGTACGGCGCCTCTGGACTGCCGGCATAGGCCGCAAGCAGCTTGCGGAAAACCCGGCTCTCGAAGGGGCAGGCCGCCATCCTGCGAATCCGTCCACCCGCGATGGAGCTTGCGCAGAGGGCGGCAAGCTCGCCGTCATCGGGCATTTCCCGTGCAATGAAATCGATCAGATCCAAATCCGTACCCTCCCCTTCCGGTCGAGAACCCGGGGCGTCTTCACGGCGCCCCGGTAGCGTGCGTGTTATCGCAACCGGACATGCATCCAGCGCTTGATTGCCGGCTAGCACAATCCGTCGGCATAGGCTTCCAACTGCTTTTCGGGGATGAGGAACCAGGTTTCCCTCAAGCCTGCGAAGAAGGCATCGTAGTATTCCATACCCAGGTACCCGTACGGTTCTTCATAGAGGTCTTCCTCATCCCAGTCACTCGTATCCACGTCCTCGCCGAAGTCGATTCGGACGGGCTGGTAAGAAGACTCGTTGGTGACTGCCAGCAGGGGGATGCCTCCCCACATGCCCAGCTCAACCTCGTCGCAGTAGTCGCCTTCGCCTACGCCCATGATGCTGCGGACTTGATTGTACTGCCCGCGGGTCACCAGATACGCGCGGGCGAAAGTGCAGCCTTCCTTGTCCAGCCTCAAAAACGGGCGGTTGCATTCACCTACGTGCAAACCATAGTCCAAGCGGATCCGCGAGCTCATCAGAGGAGCGCTCTTATCGGTGCAGCCTTCGGATTCGAATCCGGAGACGTCGCAGCGTCCTCCGCGCAGGATGGTCATGAAGTGTTCGAAAAGCATATCCTGGCCGTATGCGACATACCAGACCAGATCGCCACGCTGCTGCAAGTACCTGTTGTAAGGCTGCAGGGCGCAAGGAATCTCGGAATCCGCATCGACATCATGGCAGTACACGTAGGTCAGAACGGGAAGGGGGAAACCGTTCACCATCGCAGTCACCTTGGTGAGGCGGTAAAGCGAACCCTCGCCCTCAAGGCGGTTCAGAGCCTCGAGCGTGGAGGCGTCGACCATGCGGATTTCACCCTGGACTTCGCACTCGCGGCTGTTCACGTCGGAGGGCTTGATTCCCGGGAAGGCGCCCAGGTCGTAGAGGGCATAGTCCCGCACCTTCGCCTCACCCACGTAGGGTGCATGGGTAAGATAGTGCTCGTTGGGCATGCCCGTCATAAGGGTGCCGTACACGAAAACAAGCACCTTCTGCTCGAACCCGAGCGCTTCGGCAGCCCTCAGCAAGGGGAGGGCGAGGTTCTCGCCCCAGTCGCCGAACACCTGGCAATTACGGATCCGACGAGCATAGCCCTCTCCGATTTCATCAAGGAGCTGGAAGAACTGCGGGGCGATGTCGGGGTAGACGTAGCGGATAGCCTGAGCGCCGCATTCGGCGAACAGGATGGCATCCTCCATCTGCTCCGCCAGGGAATCATACCCATGTCCCGCCAGCTTTCGGGTGCAGCAGAATGCCAGACCGCGATCGAGCGCTTCTTTCACCCGGGCGACGCCCTCACCCTTAACCGCCCCATCGTTCAACAGGAAACGCATCAGCACCTGACAGCAGGCATAGCTGGGGCGATACAGGTACTGCACGCGGGCATCGCTCGGGATACGGTAGTCGCTCAGAAAGGAGAAACTGCCATCTTCCCTCTGGAAATCCAGGATATTCCGAATGGATTGCTGCCAATCGGAGTCGTTCATCGCCCCCTCGTCACGGAAGCGGATGAGCTGTTCCATCTGCTCGTCCATCGCACGCAGGTCGGGATGCATCCCGCCTTCGCGATAGGGGCTTTCGATCATCAGGTCGCGCTTCAGTTCCAGTGCCATGGTTACCATTCCTTTCGGTTGAGATTGCGCCTTGCGGCTTCGATGACACGTATTCTGCCTGCAACTACGATTGCACTCGACCAAGCACTGCTTGGTTATTCTGGCGACAATCCCTGGAAACAGAAGGCATCCGGCATGCAATTTTCAGTATTGAAAAACACGTGAACGCGAAAAGGGAGCGGATAGGGTTCCGCTCCCTTGTTTTCATCAAGTCGAAAAACCCGGCTTCGTTGCCAGGCACATAAGGTCAGGGCGCTATCCTACCCAGGAAGGACCCCGGTCGAATCGAAAGCCGGGATGAAGCTCTCTTCTGCGGCTCCGCCTTCCTGCCAGAAGTAGTCGGTCATCCCCAAGGCGTCCATGTAATCCAACAGCTGCTCGTATTCCGCATCGTCGACACGGTTATCCAATTCGGGCGCCTGCTCGAACGTGCGCAGCGGGGTGTACTGGTTCATGACGCTGTACAAGATGCTGTCGCCGTATTCTCCCCACAGATAGCCGATCAAGCGCATGGAATCATGCAATCTGCCGGGCAGGATAAGATGGCGCATCACGACACCGGAAACCAGCCTATCTTCCCCATTCCAGCTATCGAAACGCGGCATGCCGACGTTTTCCAACATCGCCTTCAAAGCCGCGTCCGCCACTTGGAAGTATTCGGAGGCACGGGAATACTTCAAGGCCGCATCGCTTTCGCCAGCACGCCAGTACTTAAAATCCGTCAGGTAGATGTCAACCAGGCCGTCGAGCGCCCGGATGGTCTCCACGGTCTCATAACCCGACGTATTGCAGATAAACGGCAGATCGAAACCCTCGCGCTTTACCTGCCTGATCGAATCCACCACGAAGGGCAGGTAGTGCGTGGGCGTGACCAGATTGATATTGGCCGCGCCCTGATCGCGCAATTCCCGGTAGATGCAGGGCAACCTTTCGGGCGGCACTTGCGTACCATGGGCACCGCAGGCGATTTCGGCATTCTGGCAGTAGATACAACGCATGGGGCAGTTGCTGAAGAAAACCGCCCCACTGCCGGCACCAACGCTGATGGGAGGCTCTTCCCACTCATGCAGGGCGGCACGCGCGATGCGCAGGGTATCGTCCGCCCCGCACACCCCGCGCTCGCCCGACGCCCTATCCGCCCCGCACGCACGCGGGCACAGGCGGCAGTTAGTTGGAAGACCAGTCATCGCCATAGCCGCGGAAGGGATTTTCGGGATCTTCGGGATAGGGGCTTTCCCCGAAAGACAGGGCGTCGAAGGCGTCTACCCCATCGAAGTCCAGATGGAATCCCCCATCGAAATCAAGGTCGCCTGCCTGCTTGCCGTCCTCCCAAAGCTCCTCTTCGGTATCGTGATGCCCGCAGCCGCATGCATGGTCATGGCCGCCGCATTCGCACTCATCCCCATCGTCGTCGAAACCATGCGAGCCGGTATCCAGGCGGGTCCAATCAACCCCGAAGCCCAACGCGGTTTCGGTTTCAGCATATACCAGCGCCACCGCAGCCGCGGAAAGGCCCGCACCGCCGGCACGCGCGACAAGTTCCGCGATGTACTGCACGGACTGGGACATGGGAAGGGAGAGGTTCAGATCCTCTGCCGCAAGCTGAGCTGCGCTCACTTCGGCAAGGAAGGTTTCCAGGGTGTAGCCCGCCGTGTCCTTGAAGGCGCCCTTGAAAACCGTCTCGGAAAACGCATCCATACCGTCGGCAACCAGCCCGTAAGGTGCCTGCGCGATGGAGACCTGAGGATGCTCGGGCATGCCGTTCATCGCATTCACCAGCATCTGCGCTTCGGCGATTGCCGCCACCTTGGCGCCTAGGAACACCGATTCCGCGCACTTGGCCATCTGGGCGCTTCCCGGCGCGCCGCAGCGGATAACCTGCTGGGAAATGCGCTCCAGCATCGCCTGCGCCCTATCGCAGGGATCGGTTTCCCCCGCAACTCGGAATACCACGTTGCCCGCATAGGCATATCCGCGCTCGTCTGCGATGTCCACCAGGGACACCGGGGCTTCGACGTAGTCGATATCGCTCAGGCTGGACATGGCGAAGATCTCCTTCGCCAAGTTGGGGGTGGCGGGGCTCAGGTCGATGATGAGCTTGCCCTCGCCGACAGTAGCCAAGATGCCCTCCTCTTCGAAGAATGCATCTTCGTGGATGCTCTGCCCGATGCAGTATACGAACACCGCATCCGCTTCTTCCAAGCTTTCCGCATTCCGATAGCCTGCCTGCATCAAGCTGGTTGCCAGAGGCACGCAGCCTTCGGAATTACCGATGAACACAAAGGATTCGGACATGTTTCTTCCTTCCTAGTATCGAAGACGACCCGCCGGGTCGGGCGGGTCGAAAGCTCTCTATCCCGTTTGCCGTAACACTCCGCACAACCCGTAGCGCAAGTTAGCCACCCGCAAGCAATGCGTGCCGTCGGCGAGAGTGCCTGGAACCACACCGGCCGAAGTCGGCTAGATTCCCTTCACCTTGCGTGCGATGCGGTCAGCAACCGAGATCTCGTTGCGGCGATCGTGCCCCCAGAAAACCACGGCCAGCATGTCGGGTCCGACATGGCTGCCGATGACGGGACCTACGCTGGACTGCAGCACGAATACGCTCTCATCGTCCTTCTTCAGGCCATCGCAGAGCTTGTCGGCATCCCTGGGGCAGTCGGCATTGGCGGTGATCACCTGATGGACGGGGTGGTTGGTGTCGTGGTTCTTCGAATAGAAGGAAATCAACTGCTTGATGCCCTTCTTGCGGCCCCTCACCACACCGGTCAAGGCCAGCTTGCCTTCAAGGTCGAAGCCGAGCATGGGCTTGACGTCCAGCATGGCGCCCGCCTTGGCCACATTGCCGGGGATGCGGCCGCCGCGCTCCAGGGCGGAAAGGTCGTCCACCATGAATTGGGCGTTCACGAAGAAGCGGGCTTCCTTGACCCATTCCACCATCTCGGTGGCGGTCAGCCCCTTCTCTCGCTGGTTCAGCGCCTCGTAGACGAGCAGGCCTTCGGCCACGCTTGCGAGCAGGGTATCCACTACATGCAGCTCGCCCTGGGGATATTCCGCCGAAAGGTTTTCAGCCAGCATCCTGCAGGTTTCGAAGGTGCCGGAAAGGCCGCTGGAAAAGCCCAGGTACACTGTGGGGACCCCGGATTCCAGGGCTCGGCGGAAGGCACCCTCGATTGCAGGTAGGGGGATCTGCGCGGTAGAGGGATAGCCCGACTTCTTGTCGCGCATCATCGCGAAGAACTGCTTGGGAGTAGATTCGAAGTACATGTCATCGATGTATTCCACGCCCTCTTGGATGTAGGGGAACCTGAGGACTTCCACACCGGGCCGGTCCAGGATCTGGTACGGCAAGTCGCAGCAGGAATCCAGGATCAGATTGCATTTTGCTTCCATCGGGAGGTTTCCTTCCTATTTGATGTCACGTCGCGAAGCCACCAGGTCGAGCCTGCGGTGTGCGAGCCCGCACTCCAGGCCGACAGGATAGCTGTGCGGATTGAGCATTCGCTTCTGGGTCTCATGCACGTTCTCCAAACCCTGGCGAACGCGCTCGGCAGCGGCAAGGGCATCGCGGTAGCATGGCTCCAAGACCGACTTGCCGTTGCGGGCCAACGGGTGCAGCAGCTCTTCGAAGCGCTTGCCGGAAAGCACCTTCTGGCGCAGCTGGTCCATGGGGTCGACGATGCGCTCTTCGCCGTTGATGGGGGCGTTCACGTCGTAGACCATGTCACCCGCGATGAAACCGTCTTCATGGTAGTAGCGGCGGATACCCAGCACGCCCGGGAAGGTGAGCTTCGAGGAATTCTCCGCGATCTTGATGCGGTCCACCCAGGGCGCATCCTTACCCGCACGCGTCGCCGAAAGCTTGTACACGCCGCCCAAGGTGGGTTGGTCGTAGGCTGTGGCAAGCTTGGTGCCCACGCCCCAGGACATCACCTGGGCGCCCTCGTTGCGGATGGAGCTGATGGTGTATTCGTCCAGATCGTTAGAGAGCACCACGCCGCAATCGCTCAGACCCGCCCCATCCAAACGCTCCCTGCACATCTTCGCCAACCAGGAAAGGTCGCCCGAATCGATGCGCACGCCGATAAGGCGCTCGCCGCGCTGCTTCATCTCAAGGCCCACGGTGATGGCGTTTTCCAGACCCTGGCGCACATCGTAGGTGTCGATCAGCAGGATGCAGTTGTTCGGGAAGGCCCTGGCATAGGCCCTGAACGCCTCGAGCTCGCTTTCGAAGGCCATGACCCAGGAATGGGCATGCGTTCCCGAAACGGGCAGGCCGAACAGCTTGCCGGCGAGCACGTTGCTGGTGGATGCACAGCCGCCCACAACCGCGGCGCGGCTTGCCCAGATACCGCCGGCATAGCCCTGGGCGCGGCGCAGGCCGAATTCGGCAACGGGGCTTTCGGCGGCAAGGCACACGCGCGCGGCCTTGGTGGCGATGAGGGTTTCGAAGTTCACGCAGTTCAGAAGCGCGGTTTCCAGAAGCTGGCACTGCATGATGGGGCCGGTGACGCGCACCAGGGGTTCGTTGGGGAACACCACCGTGCCCTCATGAACCGCATCGATGTCCACGCTCAGGCGCAGATCGCCCAGCCACTCCAGGAATTCGGGCTCGAACAGCGCACCGCCGCCCGGCGCCTTCAGTCCTGCGAGGTATTCGCAATCCTCGCCCGAGAAGCGGAAGCCATCGACCAGTTCTGCCAGCTGGGCCATGCCGCATGCGATGGAGTATCCCCCGCTGAAGGGATTATCGCGGAAGTACATATGGAAGCAGGCCTGATCTTCGGAAAGTCCGGTCTTCCAATAGCCCTGCGCCATGGTGAGCTGGTACAGGTCGGTCAAGAGGGCGAAATCAGGATTCATTGCCGTTTCCTCCTGTCTTGTGGCTGCGTCGGCGCGTCCGGCGATGCTGATGTTGCACGGGCGGCTGCTTATCGGGGTTCTTGGGC
Source organism: Coriobacteriaceae bacterium (assembly GCA_004555335.1). Lineage (GTDB taxonomy): Bacteria > Actinomycetota > Coriobacteriia > Coriobacteriales > Eggerthellaceae > W1P20-047. Next base: position 9,269 of record SFII01000024.1, read on the forward strand.
GGCTTCGTGGAAACCGCATCGGGGCGGGTTGCCTGCAGGCCGCTCGACTTCTGTCCGGGACGCACCGCAGCGCGCTTGCGCTGGATCTGCGTCTTCTGGTTGCTGACCTTTTCCTTGCGCTGCTTGCTCTTCGCCGCGGATTGGGCCTGCTCGATGGCGATATCGTTGCTCACCCTGCGCGGGGCGCGGCGACGGCGGGCGCCTGCGCGCTGGCCTTCCTGGCCTGCAGCGACGGATTTGCTCGCCTCGTTGATCTTCGCCATGGTGGCCTCGCGCGCGGCAGCCGCCTTCGCAGAGGGCTGCTTGGCGCGGTCCGAGCGCTTCTGGGAAGGCCTCTTGGCACCTCCCACCTGGCCTTGGGACGAAGACGCTGCACCCGAAGGCTGCCCGGCGCGTTTTTCCTGCGTGCTACCGGCAGGCTGGGGTGCGGTCTCGATACGCTTGGAACGACGGCGGCGCACCCTGCGGCCACCTGATTTCTGATCGGACTCGGCAGGTTCGGGCTTGGCAGGCGCGCTGCGGCGGGCTTCGGGGGTTGCCAGCTTATCGTCCCTGGTGAATGCAGAGGTATCGAACAGCCCCGTGATAACGCCCTCGAAGGGATCGGGATCGTAGTATTGCAGGAAGTCATCGCCGATGCTGTTGGGCCTGGTCACCCCTTCGGGCGCCTCGTCCATGGCGGAAAGCGGGAAGGTCACGTTCTTGCCGTCTTCTTCCATGCGCACCTTCACGCGCTCGCGGGGAACGTCGAGCTCCACTACCTTGGCTACTCCCTTGGGAGTCTGGATTTTCGCGTTCACCTTGGGTGCACGGGACTTGAATTCCTTGTATGCCTCGTACTCGTAACGGAGGCAGCACATCAGGCGCCCGCAAACGCCGGAGATCTTCTGGGGGTTCAGGGAAAGATCCTGCTCCTTGGCCATGCGGATGGAAACGGGGCAGAATTCCCCACCCAACCTGCGGCAGCACAGTTCCTGGCCGCAATGGCCCAGGCCGCCCACGAGCCGCGCCTCATCGCGCACGCCGATCTGGCGCATGTCCACGCGGATATGGAATTCGGCGGCGAGCTTGCGGACAAGCTCGCGGAAGTCGATGCGGTCTTCGGCCTCGAAATAGAAGATGGCCTTATCCCCGTCGAACAGGTACTCCACCATGACGGGATGCATTTCCTCGTTGGATTCGGCTGCCATGCGCTTGAACACGGGGAGCGCATCCTTGCTCATCTGGCGCAGCTCCTCGGCGCGCTCGATGTCCTCGGGCGTCGCCACGCGCAGCACCGGCTTCAGGCACTTCAGCTTCGCGACGGCTTCTTCGGACACCTCGCAGATATCATCGGCATAGCCGAATTCGGTTCCCCTTTCGGTGGATACGATAACGCAGTCGCCATCGTGGATTTCCAGGCCGTTAGGGTCGAACCAGAGGGTTTTGGGGTTATTTTGCAGCGTAACCGGTGCAATGCGTACCATACAGTACCTCTCTAGTCTGGAACAGCAGCACATCGAAGCAGGTTTCCGGAGAAACGTTCGCCGCAATGGCCGCGTCGGTTTCGTCGACCGCCATGAGGGCGCGCGCCACACGGGCGGCATCCGTCAGTTCGGCGGCATCGATAATCCCCCGCCTGGCATCTTCGTTGATAACCAGCTGGGGCGCATTCCCGCACACCATCAGCACATCGCGCAGCCACGAGCGGATGATGGCGGTGATCTGATTCAAGGATTCGGTCGTCTTCGCCGCCAATGCGCGCTTGTGGCGCATCTCGATCTGGCGAAGGGCTGATTTGGCCATGAAGTCGGCAGAAGCGGCGAGTTCTTCCTCCTGCGCGGCGCGCACCAGGTCGAGCGGCGCCTTGGCACGGTTGAGCAGCTCCTGCACGTAGCCCAGCACATCCAGGTCGTCTGCATTGCGCAGAAGCTCCATGACCTCGATAACGCGGGCACGGAAGGCGAAGCGCTCGGTGCTCTTCACGAATTCCATGGCCCCGGTAAGCGATCCCCCGCATGCCTGGATGGCAGCCGCCGCCTCCATGCGCGAGGCACCGGTGTTCTGCGAGACGATGCCGCATGCCTCCGAAACGGGGATCTGGCGGAAGGGAACGGCCTGGCAGCGCGACACGATGGTGGGAAGCACGCTTTCCAAGGTTCGTCCCAACATGATGATCACCACGCCGGCAGGCGGTTCCTCCAGGGTTTTCAGGAAGGCATTGGCCGCCTGGGTGCCCAGAAGATCGGCCCGATCGATGATGTAGACCTTCGACTTCGCCTGGATAGGCGCCAGATCCACATCGGCGACGATCTCGCGCACCTGCTCGACCAGATAGCCCGAAGCCCCTTCAGGGAAGTAATAGCGCACATCGGGATGGGTGCGGCGCACGACGCGCTTGCAGGCATCGCAGCCGTCGCAACCGCCCTTCTCGCAGATCACGGCCTGCGCCAAGGCGTATGCCGCCTGGGTCTTGTTCGAGCCCGCCGGGCCCGTGAACAGATATGCATGGCCGACGCGTCCGCCCTGCACGGCGGAGCGCAGGAAACGGCGCACCTGGGGCTGGCCGAGGATTCCATCGAAGACGTCGGGCATGCTACTGATCCTGCCTTTCGTTGGGGCGCTTGCCGTGGTAGGACTCCACCCCATCGAAGAAGGCATCATCGAAGGGCAGGTTTTCCGGGTCCCAGCCGAAAAGGTCGGCAAGGCAGGAGAAGACGCAGCGTGCCGTTTGGGGCTTGGGCTGCGAGGAGTCGACCACGCGGATACGCTCGGGACAGGATGCGGCGATTTCGTCGAAACCCCTGTTCACGTTAGCGTGGAAGGCATCACCCTGGCATTCCATGCGGTCCGCCGAATGACGCGTCGCCCTCTGCAAGCCCACCTGGGCGCAATCGGATGCGCGCATGAGCACGGTGCGCTGGGGATAAACCCCCTGGCATGCGAATTCGTTCGCCGCCCTGATGAAATCCAGGGAAAGCCCGCGGCCGTAGCCCTGGTAGGCAAGCGTGGAATCGCAGAAGCGGTCGCAGAGGACCACGGCACCGCGTTCGAGCGCCGGGGCGATCTGCTCGCGGACCAGCTGGGCGCGTGCCGCCTCGAAGATCAACAGCTCGGACTGGTCGGACAGGCCCTCGCTTCCCGCATCGAGCACGATGGCTCGCAGCGCCTCGCCTGCAGCGGTGCCGCCCGGCTCGCGGACGCGCAGCACCTCGGCACCCTGGGATCGCAGGGCATCCGCGAGGAAGCTGATATGGGTGGTTTTACCCGCGCCTTCCCCACCTTCGAAGGTGATGAACACGCCGGGTCGTGCAGACTGGGCCAAAGCGCCTTCCTATCGAACGGCATCGCACGCGATGCAGCGGAATCGTTCCATGCAGGCCTTCCGGCTTGCTGCGGGAAATGCACACAGCAAATCACACGGAGCCTGCATATCCCAACAACAATACCCCAAAGCAGGCGTCCTATTCACCCACGAAACCGATAGCCGTAGCTTCTGCACGTAAAAAGCAGCCGAATCGTAACCATGACGCAATAAAACGCCCGCCGGGTCGGCGGGCGCGGTTGTTGCGAGAATGCACCAGATGAACGCGCAGGCTGCTATGCCTTGTCGATGACCAGGACGTCGCAGTCCATGTTGCGCACCAGATAGGTGCTCACGCTGCCGACGAACGCATAGCGCAGACCGGAGAATCCTCGCTTGCAGCAGATGACCAAGTCGGGCTCGAACTGCTCGGCGAGCACGTTGCCCAAGGTCTCGGGCAGGCCGCCTGCAACCACCTTCAAGGTCACGGACTTGATGTTGGGATCGTCTTCCGCCTTCTGGATCAGGTCGCCGATGGCTTCCAGGATCTGATCCTTCACCTTCAGCGCCAGAAGGTCCATATCGGCCTTGCTCGCCTCGGAAGCCACAGCATCGACCACATGGCCCAAGAACAGATCGGCATTGTTGGCAGAAGCCAGTTCGATGGCCCTTTCGCAGACCTTGCGCTGGGATTCGCCGCCATCGATCGCCGCGAAGATACGCTCATACGTGGACATAGGATGTCTCCTTTCGTTTCCCTCTTAGCAGGGATTCTATCACGAGAAGGCTATTTGTCCTTCGCGGCGGATTTCGACTTCAAAGCCGCCTTCTTCGCGGGGGCCTTGCGCTTCGCGGGGGCCTTCTTCCCCGCTGCCTTGGCCTTGGCGCGCTCTTCGGCCTTGCGCGCCTTCTCCTCCGCCTCGATGGCCTTTCCGGGGCAGTCGTAGTTGGGGCAGAGCTTCCAAGGCCCGCGGTTGGTGGTTACCACCACCAAGGGGGCCACATACCCACCACCACATCGGGTTCCTTGTTGGTGGGGCATTCGGGATCGATGCACTGCATGTGGGGCTTGCTTCGGAATGGCGTGACCTTGATTTGCGGCATGCCGCATACCGGGCAGGGTGTTTCGGTGGATTCCACCTTGCCCTTGGGCAGCGGATAGGTGACATCGCAGTCGGGCCAGCCCGCACAGCCGATGAACATGGAACGGGTCTTCTGCGACGCGCGCAGCTGCAGGTCCTTGCCGCACTTGGGGCATTTGCCCACATAGGCGTCTGCGGCGACCGCATCCGCGAGCGCGTCCTTCACCTCTTCGGAATGGGGAAGCAGCTCCGCCAGCTGGTCGGAAAGCAGGTTGCGGCTGTGCATGACCACCTCGTCCTTGGTGACCTTGCCCTGGGCGATGCTGTCCATCTCGCGCTCCAACTGCGCGGTCATATCGGGCGTGGTCACATGGGGCGCGAAGGATCCCAGCGCATCGCAGACCGCCATGCCCAGCGCAGACGGCTCGATGGGTTCGTTCTGCACGTACTTCACGGTGTACAGGCGCTCGATGATGCTATGGCGCGTCGACTTGGTGCCCAGGCCGCGCTTTTCCATCTCCTGGATGAGCTTGCCCTGGGAATACCTTGCCGGCGGCTCGGTCTGCTTCTTCGTCAGGCTTGCGCCCTTGAAGTCGATTTCAGCCCCCTCGACCAGGGCGGGCAGCTGCTCGTCCTTCTTCTGGCCGTACGGGTAGATCTCGCGGAAGCCGGGCTTCACCAGCACGTCGCCGCGCGCAACGAAGAGCTCGCCGTTCACGTTCAGGCCCACCTTGGTGCCCTCGATGGTGGCGGGACCGGAAAGGGTTGCCAGGAAACGGCGCGCGATCAGGTTATAGAGCTTGTATGCGGAGGCGTCCAGGGTATCGGGGGTCGCCGCATTGGTGGGATGGATGGGCGGATGGTCGGTGGTCTCCTGCTTGCCGCGGGTCGCATGCAAGGGACCGCCCGCAAGCAGATTCTTGCAGTAGGGGGCGTACGCCGGGTTGCCCGCCAGCTTTTCCACAGTAGCCGCCAGATCCAGGGACGCGGGATAGACCGTGTTGTCGACGCGCGGATAGCTGATATAGCCGTCCATGTACAGGCTTTCGGCGATGCGCATGGTGCGTGCAGGGGAAATGCCCTCGGCGGAAGCCGCCGCCATCAAGGAGGTGGTATTGAAAGGTGCCGGGGGCTGCTGGGTGCGCGTGCGCTTTTCGATGCTTGCGACCAGGGCGCGGCTCTGGCCCTGGACGTGCTCCATGACAGCCTTGGCGCTTGCCTCGTCTTTGAAGCGCGCAGTCGAATGGGGCGCGCTGAACTCCATTTCGGAATTATCGAAATCGCCCTTGATCACCCAGTAGTCTTCGGGGACGAATGCCAAGCGCTCGCGCTCGCGCTCCACGATGAGCGCGAGCGTGGGGGTCTGCACCCTGCCGGCGCTGCGCACATTGCCGTAACCGGCGAACTTCACCAGGGTGAGGTAGCGGGTCAGGGCGGCACCCCAGATCAGGTCGATATCCTGCCTGGAACGTCCCGCGCTCGCCAGATCCATGTCCATATCCACCAGATTCTGGAAGGCATGGTTGATTTCCTGCTTGGTGATCGCGGAATAGCGCGCACGGGAAACGGGTGCGGTCTCGTTCGCCTGGCGGATGCACGAAAGCGCATCGGCGCCGATCAACTCGCCCTCGCGGTCGAAGTCGGTCGCAATCACGATGCTGTCCGCCTTCTTCGCCAGGTTCTTGAGCGAGCGGATGATGTCCTTTTCCTTGGGAAGCTTCTCGATGGGCGCATAGACCAGATACGGCAGCGAGTCCATCTTCCACGCAGAAAGCTCGACGCCGTCTTCGGTGAAGGGCTTCTTTTTCTTGAAGGGGGGCTTGGGCAGGCTGCTAGGGATGTCTGCCGGGATCATTTCGCCATTCGCGTCGACGGCAGCCCAGCCGCCGCGCTTGCGATACACCAGATGGGGGGCGAAGTTCGGTTCGAGGATATGGCCGCGCAGGCCGATGGTGACCCAATCCTCCCCATCGCATTGGAAACGGTAGACAGGCGTGGAATACACCTTGTCCGCTTTCGGCTTGCCCGTTCCCAGAAGCTCTGCGATCTTCTGGGCGGCGATATTCTTCTCGGTTACAACAAGCTTCACGCGAAAACCTCCCTAGCATGAAAACGCGTGATCTACCCCAGAGGGTGGCGACGAGTACAACAGAATACAGCATTCTACTATTTCGGGGACGACATCTTCCGCCTTACGGAAAGCTTGCAGGCGCCGATAATTGGAGCATTCGCGGATTATCGGAAATCCAAATAGAATCGAAAGGCAGCAGCGCTATCCTGATTCCGTCGAAACAACCCCTTCATAGAAAGCAGCTAGGATGAGGCGAGCATTGCTTGTTGGCGTTCTTTCCGTTCTCGTGATCGTTCCCGCGTCGGTGGGCATCTACATGCTCGCATTCGGCGAGGAAGCACAGCCCCAAGAGCAATACTCCTCCCCCGCCAAGAAAGTGGTCACCGACTTCGTTTCCATGGATTCCGACCCCGAAACGCTCAATCCCAGCGACGTCTACAACGCCCGCAAGTCCAAATCCCAGCTCAACGACGCGCTTGTCGCCAATGCAGACACCATCGCCGAACGAACCGGCACCAGCAGCGAGGAAGTCGCCTCCACGGTAGAGGGTATGGAAATCAAGAATTGGGAATCCACCTCGCTGCCCGAGACCGCCGCCGAAGACAAGTGCTTCGAAATGGAACTGGACGGCAACGTCGCCACCATCACCACCTATTCCTACCCCGACGACGAATACGTCACAATCAGCAGCGAGGACTGCACCCTCACCTTGCGCGGACCCGAAGAAGCGGGAAACGACCTGGCCGAACTGGCCGCCGCATAAGCGGGCACCCCGTACAAACGCACTCTCGTACCCGCCCCTCCCCACCTGGCGCTTGCCTGCGCACATACCCGAGGGCGCAGGCGAATCCATCGCCCATCATATGCATCCTGCACCCATGTGCCATGCAAGCTAGACCGGCTGCATGCACCCGCCTTCCCACCCGCCTGCTCGCTTTCACCTTCCCCCTTGACGAATCCCCCGCACGGTCGCACCATTGAACACGTGCATCTGGGAGGAGGCCCTATAGGAGGAACATACTGTGAGCGACACGAACGAATGCCTCGTGTGCCAAGCCCCTATCGAATACATCGATGCAGAAGAACAGATGGAATGCTTCATGTGCCACAAGACCGAAGGCAGCAAATGCCGTTGCGTCAATGGCCATTTCGTATGCAATGAATGCCATTCCAAAGGCATGGACCAGATGTTCAAGGTCTGCCTGAACCACAAATCCAAAAACCCCTTCACCGTCTTAGAGGACCTGATGAATATGGATTGCTGCCATATGAACGGCCCCGAGCACCACGTCTTCCTTTCCTCCGCACTCCTGACCGCCTACAAGAACGCAGGAGGCGACATCGATCTGGAAAATGCGCTCAAGGAAAGCTACGTGCGCGGAGCGAAAGTGCCCGGCGGCACCTGCGGCTTCTGGGGAACCTGCGGTGCAGCCGTTTCCTCGGGCCAATTCGTATCCATCGTGACGAAGTCGAACCCCTTGGCCGATGAGCCCTGGGGGCTGTGCAACAAGATGACCGCCAACAGCCTTACCGCTATCGCCGATGTTGGCGGACCGCGTTGCTGCAAGCGCAACTGCTGGCTTGCCCTCTATCAGGCGATCGACTTCGCCAAGGAGAATCTGGGTGTGGAAATGGAGGCCGATAAGGTGATTTCCTGCAACCACATCCCCGAAAACAAGCAGTGCATCGGCAAGCGCTGCCCCTTCGCGCCCGTCAACGCACGCAAGAAGATGCAAGAGCTCGAGAGCCTGGAAAAGGGCGA
>SFII01000161.1 GCA_004555335.1 Coriobacteriaceae bacterium
ATATCCTTCGGTCTGGGAAGCGAATGCCATGACCTCGGTGTTGTCGTTAGCCCAGCAGACGCCTTCCTTGTTCTCGAATGCGGTCTTGGCGCTTGCATAGGTCTCGAACTTCTTCAGAGTCAGATCGGGATAGTTCTCGGTCAGATAGGTTTCTGCGGTAGTACCGGAAATGACGATGACCGCATCGTCAGCGCCCAGATCGTCCAGGCTTTCGACGACAGCATCTTCAGGAGAGACTACGCCCAGGGATACGTTCATGTAGGGGTTGCAGAAGTCGACCTTCTGCGCACGTTCGTCGGTTACAGTGAAGTTTGCCAGGATGACGTCAACCTTACCGGTTTCCAGGTACTCGACGCGGTTAGCAGCCTCGGTGGAAACGTATTCAACCTCTACTCCCAGGTCTTCTGCGAGCTGGTTGCCCAGGTAGATGTCATAGCCCTGGTATTCGCCATTTTCGTCCATGTAGCCGAAGGGATTCTTGTCGGAAAAGACACCGATCTTGATGGTGCCGGATTCCTGAATCTCTTCCAGGGTACGGTAGACGTTGCCGTCGCTGCCGCTTTCACTGGATCCGCCGCAACCCGCCAAAGCAACCGCAGCCAAAGCCGCGGAAACACCGACAGCGGCGATCTTCGCGAAAATGCCCTTCCTCATTGGTTAGATCTCCTTTCAAGAGAAGTGTGCAACGGCAGTCCCTGCCATATGCCCCAGCACAAAATACAAATGCGTGCCTGCAGAATGCAGGCTCGCATGACTATACACCAACAACCGGCATATTAAGCCCTGCCTGGGTTATTAGGCGTGCGATTCGTGGTGACGGACCGCATCGAACTCGAAGGTGCGCAGGAATTTCTGCGCTCGTTCGGTCTTAGGATGCTCGAAGAACTCTTCGGGAATACCTTCTTCCACGATGTCGCCTCCGTCGAAGAACAATACGCGATCGGCGACCGCCCGTGCGAAGGACATCTCATGCGTGACGATGAGCATGGTCTTGCCTTCCTCGGCAAGCTGCAGGATAACATCCAGAACCTCGCGGACCATTTCGGGGTCCAAGGCCGCGGTCACTTCATCGAAGAGCATGATTTCGGGATGCATGGCCATTGCACGGACGATGGCGACGCGCTGCTTCTGGCCGCCGGAAAGCTGGCGGGGATACGAATCCTTCTTATCCTTCAAGCCCACGCGCTTGAGCAGGAACTTCGCCTCGTCCTGGGCGATTTCCTTCTTGCGCTTCTGAACCACGATGGGTGCAAGGGCCACATTGTCGAGCACGGTCATATGGGGGAAAAGCTCGTAGCTCTGGAATACCATACCCAGCTTCTGACGCACCTGGGCCAAGTCGGTGCCCTTATCGTGCACCGAAACGCCATCCACAACGACGCTTCCGCCCTGGATGGGTTCGAGTGCATTGATGCAGCGCAGGAAGGTGGACTTGCCGCAGCCGGAAGGACCCACGATAACGATAACCTCGCCCTTATGTACTTCCAGGTTGATGTCCTTCAGGACCACATTGTCGCCATATGCCTTGCGAAGGTGCTCGATCTTCAGCAGCACCTGGGATTCGGCGGTATCTGCATGATTGGTCATTAGTTGGTTCCCCACTTCTTCTCAAGCCTTCCCGCAAGCATGCTGATAGGCCAGCAAATGATGAAATACAACAGCAGAATGGTGCCGTACACGCCGAAAACGGCGTTGGGCGAGGTCATGCGGGTGGCCTCGATAATCTGCTGACCCACCTTCATCATCTCGACGACGCCGATCATCAGAACCAAACTGGTGGTTTTGACCATGCGGGTTGCCAAGCTGATGGAGTTGGGGATAAGGCGGCGGATTGCCTGCGGGATGATGATGCGCAGGTACACCTGCTTCTTGCTCATTCCGAGCGCTTCGGCGCTTTCGTACTGGTGCTTCGGGATGGACGTGAGCGCGCCACGTACCAGGTCGCCCAGCTCTCCAGTTCCCCAGAACACGAAGACGATGATGGAAGAAAGCTCGGCAGAAATGTTCACGCCCAGCGCACGGGTCGCACCGAAAAAGACGATGAACAGCAACACCAGCTGCGGCATGATGCGCACCACTTCGAGGTAGAAGCGGCAGAGGGCACGAATCACCACGTTCTTGCTGGTCATGAGCACGCCGAAGAGCAGACCCAGGGGAATGCTGATCAAGATGGAAAGCAAGCTGATACGCGCCGCAACCCAAAGACCGCCCAAAAGGCGCATGGCATTGCTGCCCATGAACAGAACATCAAGCCCCAAAAGTTCCATAACGGAGCCTCCTTTCCAGAACAGTGCCCAGAATGGAAACCGGGAGCAGGATGATCAGATAGAAGATGACCAGCATGACCAGGCATTCGGTGGTGTTGTAATACAGGCCGATCAGGTCCTTCGCCACGAACATCAGGTCGAGCAAGCTGATTGCGGAAAACACACTGGTTTCCTTCAGCAAGAAGATGACGTTCGCCACGAACGAGGGCATCGCCAGGGCAACCGCCTGGGGCAATACGATATGCCTCATCAGCTGCATGTTGGTCATGCCCAAGCTCATCGCGCTTTCCGTCTGGATCTTCTCCACCGATTCCAAGCCGGAGCGGAAGGATTCGGCCATATAAGCGCCTCCATGCAGGGCCAAACCCACGATGCCGCACATCTCGGCCGAAATGGACAGCCCGAAGCGCGGAAGCGCGAAGTAGATGAAGAACAGCTGGATGAGCAAGGGCGTATTGCGAAAGAATTCCACGTATACGCTGGAAAGCTGTCGGAGCACCGGAATGCGGAAATGAACGATGCAGGCCACAATCAAGCCGATGGCGATGGAGCCGATAATACCCAACCATCCGATGCGGAGCGTCAATACCATTGCCTGCGTGTAGAGCGGCAGGTAATCGAGCATCACACCGAAGTCCACAAGGCCCCCTTTCTATGATCTTTGAAGCCCGCCTTGCCGGCGGCTTCCGAATGTTCCAATTGGCAATCTGCGCGCAATGGGACTCCAGGCGCAAATTAGCCCATGGAAGTATAACGGTTTACGGAGCCTGGAGCAGCTGTAGATGCAAATGAATCACGTAAAGGGCAGGTATTGTGGTGTTTCCGCCAAGCTGCCGCTAGCTATTGTGCGAATTCAGATTCTTACCATTCGTTTGCTTAATAATGCCGATACACCCATCGGCCATTC
>SFII01000162.1 GCA_004555335.1 Coriobacteriaceae bacterium
CTCATCGGTTTCATGACCTGGGAAGGCTACAACTACGAGGACGCCGTGCTGCTGAGCCAGCGCCTGGTAAAGGAAGATAAGTATACCTCCATTCATATCGAGGAGTATGAATCCGAAGCCCGCGAAACCAAGCTGGGGCCGGAGGAGATCACCCGCGATATTCCCAACGTCGGCGACGACGCAATCAAGGATCTGGACGAGGAGGGCATCATCCGCATTGGCGCGGAAGTCCGCTCCGGCGATATCCTGGTAGGCAAGGTAACGCCCAAGGGCGAAACCGAGCTGACCCCGGAAGAGCGCCTGCTGCGCGCGATCTTCGGCGAGAAGGCGCGCGAGGTGCGCGACACCTCCCTGAAGGTGCCCCACGGCGAGGGCGGCATCATCGTGGATGTGAAGATCTTCACCCGCGAAAACAAGGATGAGCTTAGCCCCGGCGTAAACAAGATGGTGCGCGTGTATATCGCCCAGAAGCGTAAGATCAGCGTGGGCGACAAGATGTCTGGCCGCCACGGCAACAAGGGCGTTGTGTCCCGCATTCTGCGCGAGGAGGACATGCCTTTCCTGCCCGATGGCACCCCGCTGGATATCGTACTGAACCCCCTGGGCGTACCTTCCCGTATGAACATCGGTCAGGTGCTGGAAGTGCATCTGGGCATGGCTGCCAGAAAGCTCGGCTGGAAGGTTGCCACCCCCGTATTTGACGGCGCGACCAAGGAAGACATCGACGAATGCCTCAAGATGGCCGGTATGGATCCCAGTGGCAAGACCATCCTGTATGATGGCCGCACGGGCGAACCGTTTGAAAACCCGGTCACGGTGGGCATCATGTACTTCCTCAAGCTCCACCATCTGGTAGACGATAAGATGCATGCCCGCTCCACCGGCCCCTACAGCATGGTTACGCAGCAGCCTCTGGGCGGCAAGGCCCAGTTCGGCGGCCAGCGCTTTGGCGAAATGGAAGTGTGGGCGCTGGAAGCCTACGGCGCGGCCAACACCCTGCAGGAAATCCTGACGGTGAAGTCCGACGATATCGTGGGCCGCGTAAAGACCTACGAGGCCATTATCAAAGGCCAGAACATCCCCACGCCCGGCGTGCCTGAGAGCTTCAAGGTGCTGCTCAAGGAGCTGCAGTCCCTGTGCTTGGACGTGAAGGTGCTCAACGAAAATAAGGAAGTCATCGAAATCCGCGACGATGACGATGACGACGATATGGGCGATACGCCGATGCGTCCCGTCCGCGAGGCCGATCGCGACGACCTGCTTGACGGCGAGGGCGAAGCGGAAGACGGCGGCGATTATGAAGATCTGGACGATATCACCGATATCGACGACGAGCTTGGCGAGCTGGATAATCTGGATAAGCTGGGCGGAGACGACGATTTTGCTGATTTCGACGATCCGCTCACGGATATCGACGATGATGATATCGAGTAAGCTGCGAAGGAGTGTGGAAACAGGATGTTTGAACTGACCAATGTTGACTCCATCCAGATTGGCATGGCGTCGCCTGAGCAGATTCTTGCGTGGTCCTACGGCGAGGTAACCAAGCCCGAAACCATCAATTACCGCACGCTCAAGCCCGAGCGTGACGGCCTGTACTGCGAACGCATCTTCGGACCTACCAAGGACTGGGAATGCAACTGCGGTAAATATAAGCGCATCAAATATAAGGATAAGGACAAGGTGTGCGACAAGTGCGGCGTGCAGATCACCCGCGCAAAGGTTCGCCGCGAGCGTATGGGTCATATCGCCCTGGCCGCCCCTGTCAGCCATATCTGGTACTTCAAGGGCATTCCAAGCCGCATGGGCATGATCCTGGATGTGTCCCCGCGTGCGCTGGAAAAGGTGCTGTATTTTGCCTCCTACATCGTGCTGGACGCGGGCAACGAGGCTGTGATCAAGGCTGAAAAGCACAGCCTGATCACTGATGCGCGCTATCGCCAGATCATGGCCATGAGCGAGGAGGAGCGCGGCTCCTTCCGCGCGGGCATCGGTGCAGAGGCCGTCAAGGAAATGCTGCAGGAGCTGGATCTGGACGCGCTCAGCACCCAGCTGAAGGCTGAAATTGCCACCCTGATCGAAAAGGAAAAGGATCGCGAAAGCGAAGGCCAGAAGCGTACCCACGCCATCAAGCGCCTGGAAGTGGTGGAGGCCTTCCGCCAGAGCGGCAATAAGCCCGAGTGGATGGTGCTGGACGTAATCCCCGTGATTCCGCCCGATCTGCGCCCCATGATTCAGCTGGACGGCGGCCGCTTCGCCACCAGCGACCTGAACGATCTGTATCGCCGCGTGATCAACCGCAATAACCGCCTCAAGCGCATGCTGGAGCTGGGCACGCCCGATATCATCGTCCGCAATGAAAAGCGCATGCTGCAGGAGGCTGTGGACGCGCTGATCGATAACGGCCGCCGCGGCCGCCCCGTAACGGGCCCCGGCAACCGTGCCCTCAAGAGCATGTCCGACCTGCTTCGCGGTAAGCAGGGTCGCTTCCGCCAGAACCTGCTGGGCAAGCGCGTGGACTATTCCGGCCGTTCCGTTATCGTCGTAGGCCCTGAGCTCAAGCTCCATCAGTGCGGCCTGCCCAAGGATATGGCGCTGGAGCTGTTCAAGCCCTTCGTCATGGAGCGCCTGGTCAAGCAGGGCATTGCCCATAACATCCGCGCCGCCAAGCGCATGGTGGAAAAGGTGCGCCCCGAGGTATGGGATATCCTGGAGAACGTAATCAAGGATCATCCGGTGCTGCTCAACCGCGCGCCTACCCTGCACCGTCTGGGCATTCAGGCCTTTGAGCCGGTGCTGGTAGAGGGCAAGGCCATGAAGCTGCATCCTCTGGCCTGTACCGCCTACAACGCCGACTTCGACGGCGACCAGATGGCCGTGCACGTCCCCCTGTCCATGGAGGCGCAGGCTGAGGCGCGCTTCCTGATGCTGTGCGCCAACAACGTCATGAAGCCCCAGGACGGCAAGCCTGTTATCAGCCCCACGCAGGATATGGTTATCGGCTGCCACTACCTGACCATTGTGGATCCCGACGCCATCGGCGCGGGCCGCATCTTTGCCAATCAGAACGAAGCGCTCATGGCCTATCAGGCGCATCAGATCACCCTGCAGTCGCCCATTAAGGTGCGTAT
>SFII01000025.1 GCA_004555335.1 Coriobacteriaceae bacterium
GATTAGGGCGAAGTATGGGCTTTAATGCAAACCGGCTGCATCCGTGATGTTGGGATGCAGCCGGTTGCGAGTTTTAGGATTGTGCGGCGATGCGTGGGGGTTACCTGCAGTAGTTTTCGTACCATTCTTGCAGGGCGGCAAGGTTTTCCGCATTCACGCGGTTACCGCCGTTCTGCAACAGGTCCAGCATGTCGTCTTCTTCAGGGGTGCGATTCTGCTTGTTGGCCAGGCCCTTGCCGGCGGTTGCCTTCATCACCTTCATCATCATCTTGTACATGCCGTGCAGCTTTTCCAGCTGGAAGCCGCCCTGCAGGCTGAACACGGGGGTGCCTTCGGGCACGTTGTTGTTCCTGCGGATGTCTTCGTCCTGTGATCCGGTGCGCGCCATGCCCACGCCACACAGGGCCTTGACGGCAAAGCAGCTGGCGGCTTCCTTGTAGCCCTTGACCGAGCCAGCCATGAGCCAGCCCATGTAGATGACCTGGCAGTGCTGGGGCAGTGCGCCCTTGGCGGTTTTCAGGTCGTATGCGGGCAGCCCGGTCTGCTGTGCGAAGAGATGGGCGTATTGTTTGGTGTGGCCGGTTTCGGATGTGTAGACGATCGCCTTGATGCCTTGGGCCGCTTCCATGCTTACCACCTTGCTGTATCGAATGCCTGTTGGCACCTTGTTTCCAATGCGTACGATGATAGACCCTGCGCGGTTTGCGCAAGCCGTGGCCGGGGCTTTGATTTCAAGCGGTAAACAAGGGCGGGGAGGGGGAGGGGTGCGAATGGATTGTAAGGGGCGTGTCGAAACATCACTGGAAATGGTGATGTTTTTGCGTTGTGCAGCGCGTCAGGTGCGCTGTCTTAGCGCGTGTATCGTGTTGGGTTTGCGCTTGACGGGCGTTAGATTGGTGCGGGCTTACCGCTGGTGTAATACAGGGGATTCGTTAGTTGGCGGGCTTAGCATTGGGGTTGGGATGACCTTGATGTGGCGAGTGCGTTGTTCGCCCTGCGTCTTTCGGTTTGAATGGTGCCTTGCAGATCGGTCTTCCCGTTTGAATTGACGGACTAAGATGATCGGGGTTTGTATGTTCGAGCGTTTGCTGATAGAGAAGACCGATTGCGAATTCAAAGTGGTTGTCGAACGCGCAAAGCCCAAAAGCTGGTTGAAAAGTGTGAGCGCTTTCGCGAATACGGTGGGTGGCACCATAGTGTTTGGGATAGATGATGAGACCCGGCAGGTGCGAGGGCTAGCGAATGCCCAGGATGATGCGGAATTTGTCTCTGAGAAAATCAAAGAGCGAATCGACCCGATTCCGCGTGTTTTCGTTGATTTCGAAAACTCTGATGGCAAGGATGTTTTGCTTGTGAAGGTGAGCGCCGATGTCCATCCACCTTACTATTATGTGGCGGATGGGAGGCGTGAGGCCTTCGTACGCATTGGGAACCAGAGTGTTCTTGCTCCTTCGGAGGTGCTGAACGAGTTGATTATCACGGGAACGAATAGGACGTGGGATGAGATAGATTCCAGGATTCCGGCTTGCAGGGCGAGTTTCACTGTGCTGAAAGCGGTCTTTGCCCAACGAACTAGAATCGATATGCGCGAATCGGATTTGCTTTCGTTCGGTCTCGTCACCGAAGAGGGGATGCTCACCAATGCCGGGGCTTTACTGGCAGATGAGCCCCTGCTTCGTCATTCCAGGGTGTTCTGCACGCGTTGGGACGGTTTATTCAAAGATGATATCGTCGATACCGCCGAATACGAAGGCGGTCTCCTGATCCTTCTTCGCGAGGCGCGTGCATTTGTGAAGCGTCATACGGTCGAATCATGGGAAAAGCTTCCGGTTGGCAGGATCGATCGTCGTAGCTACAGCGATAGGGCGGTCGAGGAAGCGCTGGTCAATGCCCTGATTCATCGTTCATACATCGATCGGGGCAGCGAAGTTCAGGTTGATGTATACGATAATCGCCTGGAAATCGTTTCCCCTGGCGGGAAGTATGGGGCTCCTCTTCCTTTGGATGTGATGGAGACTTTTGTCCCTAGCGAGCGAAGGAACCCCGTTATTGCAGATGTGTTCCATCGTTTGCAATATATGGAGCGTCGGGGTTCTGGGCTGCGTAAGATTTGCGAAATGACGGCTGCGGAAGATGCTTACAAGCCGGAATTCAAGCCGGTATTCGAAGATCTTGGGGGCTTTTTCCGGGTCACTCTGTTCGATATGAACTACCGGGGTGGAAACGAGACCGCGTAATCGCCTTTCTTCTGGGAAAATAGAGCGTCGTCCCTTTTGCGCGTTGAGGAGGATCGGATGAGCGAGCTATTGGCCCCGGCGGGAAGCATGGAAGCCCTGCGGGCTGCGATTGCGAACGGATGCGATGCCGTGTACTTGGGCATGCAGAAGTTCGGGGCGCGTGCTTATTCCGCCAACTTCAGCGAGCAAGAGCTCGCCGAGGCGGTGGCGTATGCCCACATCAGGGGCGTGAAAGTGTACGTGACGGTGAACACCATCGTCTTCCAGGACGAGCTGGAAGACGTGTACCGGCAGCTGCATTTCCTTAACGGCTTGGGCGTGGACGGCGTAATCGCGCAGGACCTGGCCGTGCTTACCTATGTGGCGCGCAACTTCTGCGATATGGAAGCCCACTGTTCCACCCAGATGGGCATCGACGACCTGGAGGGCGCGCTGCTGGCCAAGGAGCTGGGAGCCAAGCGTGCGGTTATCTCGCGTGAAGTGCCCCTTGAACAGGTGAAACGCATCCGCGAGCAGGCGGACTTGCCCGTGGAGGTGTTCGTGCACGGCGCGCTGTGCATTTCCTATTCGGGCAACTGCATCATGTCTTCCATGACGGGTAACCGCAGCGGCAACAGGGGCCGGTGCATCGGATCATGCCGCAAGCTGTACGACTTCGTGGACTTGGGTACCGGCAAGTCCCTGGGTAAGAGCTACATACTCTCAACCAAGGACCTGAACACCATCCAGGCGGCGGACGACTTTACGGGCATCGATTCGCTGAAGATCGAAGGGCGCATGCGCGGGCCCGAATACGTGGCCAATGTGGTTTCGCGCTACCGCATGGCGCTGGACGGACGGGCCGACGCAGACGATCTGCAGAAGCTGGACCGCACTTTCAACCGCACCTACACGAAGGGTTATCTGCTTCACGAGGACAAGGAAGATATCGTGAACCCAGAGCGCCCGAACAACCACGGTTTCAGGATCGGCACCGTTGCACGCTTCAAGAAGGGTATGTACCAGCTCGCACTGGAAGGCGAGCTGAATCAGAACGACGTGATCCGCATCCGCCACGGCAACGAGGATGTGAACCTTTCGGTTGCGAAGATCTACGACCAGGTGGGCAAGCTGATCAACGGTTCTTCGGACACCTGCTTCATCAAGGTGAAGGAGCGCCTGGCGCCGGGCGATGTGGTGTATAAGACCAAGGACGTGCGCTACATGAAGCAGTTGGAATCCCAGCTTACGGGCGAATTCCGTCGATTCCCGCTGGACGTTACGGTCCATGCGCATGCGGGAGCGCCCTTGGTGGTGGATGCCGGCGGCCTGGGTTGCACCTGCACCTACGTGGGCGATACTGACCTGGATGCAGCGGTGAGCAAGCCTACCACGCTCGAGGGCGTGGAAAAGCAGTTTGGCAAGCTGAACGAGACCGTCTTCAGCCTGGGCAAGGTCTGCCTGGAGGGCAGGGACGGCTTCATCCCGGTGAAGATGCTCAATGAAGCGCGCAGGTGCGTGGTGGAAGCGCTGTATTCCGAAAAGCTTTCGAGCAAGCCGCGCGGCGTGGTGAAGCCCGAAGCGTGCGAGCCCATCTGCTTCGAGCCGGCGGAACCTTTCCTGTGTGCCCAGGTGGCAACACAGGAGCAGTACGACGCGTGCCGGGAATGCGGCATCGGGAGCGTGTATTTTGGCAACGTGGTGCCCCGCAACGGTAGCGAATACCGCGACCGGGAAGGCGAGCTTCTGCTGGGCGGCCTGGGCGGCGTGTACCGTTACCGGGATAGCAATCCCTTCGTGACCGACTACTCCATGAACGTGGTCAATGCGAAAAGCTGCTATGAGCTGCACCGATTGGGGGCAAAGCGCGTCACTCTGTCGTACGAGGTCAATCGCGACCAGCTCGCCTGCCTGCTGGATGCGTATCGCAGGGAAAACGGCGGGCTGCCTTCGCTTGAGATGATCGTGTACGGCCATGCGCCCCTGCTGGTGACCAAGTACTGCCCGCTGGAGAAGATGGGGCAGTGCGGCAGCTGCAGGAAGAAGCGCTACGAAATCCGCGACGAGCACGGCAGTTTCCCCATCATGCCGCATGCCAACTGCAATACTACCGTGCTGAACGGGAAGGTGCTGAACCTGCTCGATGAGATGCCGGGCATTGAGGGCGTGCAGGCCTTCAGGCTGAACTTCACCATCGAAAAGCCCGATGAGGTAAGGCGTGTGGTACGCACGGCGCAGGCGAAGCTGCGTGGCGAGATGTCGGAATCGGCCTTCAATCCGCAAACCGATACCAGGGGCCTGTTCAACAGG
This sequence comes from Coriobacteriaceae bacterium, assembly GCA_004555335.1. Classification (GTDB taxonomy): domain Bacteria; phylum Actinomycetota; class Coriobacteriia; order Coriobacteriales; family Eggerthellaceae; genus W1P20-047. Next base: position 4,527 of record SFII01000025.1, read on the forward strand.
GAGATTATGTAAGCGCTTCGCGTCGGTCGGCTTTTCTCGGTTGGCCAACGCTGCTGCTTCGTGGTGCGTTCATGCGGTTGCCTTGCGGCGTGCGATGACAGTGCTGTCTGCTGCCTGCGGCGAAGCGCGACGGGTGCATGTGGATAGGGTAATGGGCTTGTGTGCGCAGATAGGGAACGAAAACGGGTCCGCGATATCGCGGACCCGAAGTGTTCAAAGGGGTGATGATTTCTTCAACTCTACTGTGAGCTGGGGTATGCGCCGATTCCTACCAGATGCCGTCCAGGTTGCAACCGCAGATCATGCAGAAGCGATCACCCGGGGTGATGACCTTGCCGCATTCGGGGCAGAAGCGCCTTTGGGGGTTGGCGCTGGGTTGGGGTTCGGGCTCGGGTTCCGGAGTGGAAGGAATGACGGGCGAATCGAAGATAAGCCCCGAAACGGGTCGCTCGGACGCTGAAGCAGCGGTTTCTGGCGTGATATTGGGCGAAACCGGCTGAGAGGCGGCAAGGGTTTCCACGGTCTGCAGGGGCAGAGGCTCGAACGCGGGCTTGGGTGCGGGTTCGCCCTGCTGTTCGAGAGGCAGGAAAGGCTGCAAAGTTGCATCCAGGCTGGAGCCGCCAGCAGCACCCATGGGCTGGAAGGTCAGCTGCGGCTGCGGTTCGGGTGCGGGTTCCGGCTTAGGTTCGGCAACGGGCGTGGGCTCGGGAGCGATGACGGGGTCCGCCATCGGCTGGAACGCAGGTTGGAAGGCGGGTTCGGGTGTGGTCTTTGCCTGGGTGAAAGGATTGGCGAAGGGGTCGAAAGCGAGCCCGGACTGGGGCGCTACGTAGGATTCAACGACCAGGTGGGGTGCGGGTTCAGGTGCGGGTTCGGGCTTGGGAGCAGCGGAATCATCCGCGGCCGCAGGGTCCATGACCAGGGTGAGCTCCAGGTCTTCGTCATCTTCCACGTCGGGGGTGCGGACGAAGCTGAGTTCCGGTTCGGGCTCGACTGCGGGCTCCGGTTCGAGGACGACGGGCTCCGGCTGGGGTTCTGCCGCGGGTTCGGGCGCAGATGCAAGCTCGGGTTCGAAGGCGGGGTCCGCCGTGAATACGGGTTCTGCTGCGGGCAGCTCGCTTGCAAGGCGTGCGCCGCAGCTCATGCAGAAGGCGTCGCCTTCTTCGAAGGGTGCGGAACATTTCGGGCAATAGTAGGTTCCTGCTGCAGCGCTGGCCGCGCTTCCTGCTGCGAAGTCGGCAACCTTCGCACCGCATCCGCAGCAGAACATATCGGTGGGGTCGCAGAAGCTTCCGCAGGTGGGGCAGGTGACAAGCTGCCGTGCAGGCGCTTTCTGCTGAGGCTGGTTCTGGAGCTGTTCTATCATTGCCTGGGCTTCGATTCGTTCGGAATCCAACCTCGCGATGCCGCTGTACAAGGTTTCCAGGCCCTCGGTGAAGGAGGGGTCGTTCTTGGTCCTTTCGTACAGGCATGCTCCCAGCTGGGCGGCAAGATTGCTGCGCTGCTGGTTGATTTCCCTCATGCGCGCGTTGATCTTCGCAATCTCCACGCCTCGTTCCATGGTGGACATGCCGCGGTCTACGGCTCCTTGGATGTCGTCAAAGAATCCCATCGATCCTCCTCGCGTTTGCGTGATTCGTTATTCATGCCCGCGCTTCGGCTGTGGATGCGTGTACGAAGTGCAGGCGGGTTTGATGTGTTGTTTGTTCTGGCGATACGCCTTGTGCAAAGCATGCCACACGTAAGGGGGTTTGCGTGTGGCATGCCGTGCTGACTTGTCGGGTTTTGTCGGAAATGTGCATTCCGGTGCCGGTCTGGGTTTGTGGCTCGAAACCCTGGTTTGGGTGACTGCCTTGCTGCTAGCCTTCTTTCTTCTGGTTCAGATATACGGTTACCGCTGCGCCGATAGCACAGAGGGTCGCCAAGTAGGCGCCCGACCCGACCGAGCAGACGCTGAAGCCGATTTCGCTATTCAGGGTGGTGACGAATGCGATGCAGATGAATAGCAGGATCGCATCTGCAACGGCACCGCCGATTGCGAGCATGTTTTTCTGCGACTTGAAGGTTTTGTAGATGCCGCCCGCTAGGCAAGCGATGCCCACAAGCCAAGCGACCATGAGCAGGAACGCGATGAGCAGGAGCTGCGAGTACTCATCGCTGCTGAAGTATTCTTCGTAACCCACGAGGGTGACGAGCAGCGAGAGGGGGTTGAACGAGCTGCTGACTGACGACCCGAAGATGCTGGCAACGGAAAGAACCGGGATGTTCAGCCAGGGTGCGAATGCGGCGAGTATCGCGAGTGCAGAGAGAACCATCGACGCAACGCTCATGGCCTGCGGCTTTTCCGAAACCATTTCTTTTAGCTCTTTGCCTTTCCGCAGATCGATAGGGAGCTTTTCGATAGAGAACTTCTTCTCTGCGGGCGTGCTGGTTGTCAGCCTATCGCCCAGCTGCTTTCCGCAATGCGTGCAGAACTTGGCCTCTGGTTTCAACTGCGATCCGCATCCGGGGCAGAATCGCTTCCCTTCGGTCTGGGGGTGCTGCAGCGGGGTGTTCATTCGGGTTCCTTTCGTGAGGAAGGGCTTCTTGCTTCGAGAGCGGGGCCTTGCGGGCGTCCATGCTCCCTTCTCTTTGCGCCATGAGTATTCGGCATGACCATTAGGGCGAATGCGCATTGGTGTGAGCTTCTCTGAAAGCCTGCATATGCACGAAAGCCCCTCAACGAGGGGCTTTCGATCGGGTTTTGCTATTTGAGCGTTCGTTTTGAATGCCCGCTGCGGGCGCTTGTTGCGGGCGCGGCGCCGGATGGTGCCCGTCGGAGACGTCGGAGCGACCCACCGTGGCGCCGGGCGGCATCCCTCAGGGGTTTGGACGCGAACCCTGCGGCACCGGGCGGCGTCTGCCGGGGATGCGGAAAGGCTTCCCTCAGCGCCGGGTGCGCCTCGTCGGGGGTGCGGTTGCGGTCTTCTACTTAATGGGCAGCTGGATTTCGGTGAGCCATTCGTCGACAGAGTCCTTGTTCCAGATGCCGTCGATGTAGGATTCACGCGCCAGGCCGGCGCATTCGTAGCCGTTTTCTTCCGCGTACTTCATGATGAAGGCATACGCCTCGCCGATCTGGTCGTATGCACCCTGATGGTACACGCTCAGCACCTTGGTCTCGGGGATCCGGCGGAACTTGATGTTTTCGCTTTCCACGCCGAAGTCCGCAACGGCCTGGCTGTGACGCACGCGGATATCGCGCTCGCGGTATTCTCCGTCCAGGTATTCCACGAACTCGTAGTTGGGTTCGGTGCACTTGAGGTCGGGGTTCAGCTGGTGCGCTTCGGCGCCCTGCTGCGGAATCCAGCTCATCGCGTCGGAGTACTGGGGCAGCGTGGTTTCGGAATAGTACACGATGCATGCAGGGATGGTCTTGGTGGTTGCCTGGTACTTCATTTCGTCCTCCTTGAGCAGATGGTCGATGACGGAAAGGCTGGCTGCGATTTCCTGTTGTTGGGCGCGGAGTTTTCCTGCGTGTGCTTCCAGGATGGGCGCGGGGTCGACGCCCTGGCAGATTAGCTTGATCTGCGCCACGGGCAGCCCCAGCTGGCGGAATGCCTTGATGCGCGCCGCCTGGTGCAGCTGGTCCGTGCGGTACAGGCGATAGCCCGTCCATTCGTCCACACTCGCCGGCTCCAACAAGCCTTCCTTCTCGTAGAAGCGCAGGGTTTTGACCGTCAGCATGGAAAGCTTCGAGAATTCTCCGATCTTCAGCATGGTTCGCAACTCCTTTCCCTTGCAAAGCCCATGGTGGGGCCTGCCCTAAGGGGAGGGTCAATGGGTGTTTCCTGCATTTTCCGTACTAGCGGCGGGATCGGGTAGTGCAGCGGGGTCGGATGGTGAAGCGGTTGGGTTTTCGGCGGTTTTCCGTCGTGTTCGGGGCGTCGACCAGGACACGTGGAGCTTGGAATGAAGGAAACGCGGCCCCGCCGGTGCTGGCAGGGCCGTGGGTGAAAGCAGTCTGTTCGGTTGAAGGGCCTCAAGCGGGCCGCGACTTCTTGCGCTTAGTCGACCCTTTCGTCGCCCCAGAAGAACAGGGCGACCGTGCCGGGGCCGGTGTGGCTGCCGATGGTGGTGCCGATGGAGAAGATGCGCACCGGTCCGTCCATCTTGGGGAAGGCGGCCTCGACCAGCTTCGCCAGCTCCTGGGCGTCTTTCGGGCAGGCGGAATGGCAGATGTAGACCTGGCCCTGGTAGTCCGCGCCGCCTTCGGCGTGTTCCTGCATCATTTCCAGGGTGCGGGGGATGGCCTTCTTCTTGGTGCGGATCTTTTCGCGCGGGGCCAGCTTGCCTTGGGAATCCACGTTCAGCAGGGGGCAGATCTTCAGCGCGGTGCCCACCAGGCCCGCAGCCTTGGAAATGCGGCCGCCCAGCACATAGAAGTGCAGGTCGGTGGAGAAGAACCAATGCTGCACGCGCAGGCGGTTTTCAGTGAGCCATGCTGCCAGTTCGTCCAAGCCCATGCCCTCATCGCGCAGGTCGGCGGCCTTCTGCACCAGCATGCCGTAGCCGGAAGACGCTGCGAGCGAGTCGACTACGACCACGCGGCGGTCGGGATATTGTTCGGCCAGCATCTGGGCTGCCATCTGCGCGGAGTTGGCGGACCCGGAAAGCCCGGACGAGAAGGCGATATGCAGCACGTCCATACCGGATTCCAGGATGGGCTCGAAGGTCTTCAGGTACTGGTCCACGTTGACCTGCGATGTCTTGGTGCTGCTCCCGTTGCTCATCGCATTGTAGAAATCCGTGTAGGAAAGGGATTTGCCGAAGTCGTCGGGGTATTCCACCCCGTCCAGCTCGAAGTGGAACGGAAGCCAGCGGATGCCCCTGGAATCCAGCATGTCCGCGTCGATATCCACCGTCGAGCAACATGAGAGAACGTATTCGTCCACAGGTTCGCTCCTCTGCGTCGGTTGCTTGATCGGGTGCGCCGCGAATGCGTCGGACAGCTGTCGGCGTACGCGGGCCGCAGTCCATTCTATGATACAGAGGGCCGTGCGTGCTCGCGTTTTTGCTTCGTTTTCGTTGCTTTCGACAACCCGGTGAGCTTGCGTCCGGCCATTTCGAAGGCCACGGCGCCCGCGATGATCAACGCCCCGCCTGCAAGCTGTGCGGGGGAAAGCGCCTCGTGCAGGAAGACCGCGGAGAAGGCGACCGATGAAAGCGGCTCCAGATAGCCCAAGACGGCGACTTTCTGCGCGTCGATCCTGGGGATGGCGCTGAAGTAGACCAGGCAGCCGATTCCGGTGTTGACCAGGCCCAACAGCAGCATCCAGCCCATGCTCTGCGCGGGGATGGAAAGCCCCGGCCCGCCCTTGACCGCCATAATCACGGTTGCTGCCGCAAGTGCGCCCGCCATCTGGATGGCACCGCGCTTGGCGCCGCCGATGCCGGCGGACATCTTCCCCAGCACGATCAGCCCCGCGTAGGAAAGGGCGGCGATGCAGGCGAAACCCACGCCAAGCGGGTCCGCGCCCGACGCGACCGAGCTGCCGTTGACCAGGGCGGCGCCTGCCAGCACCGCGGCGAAGCAGGCTGCCTTACGGGCGGTGATCTTCTCGCCGAACAACAGGGGCGAAAGCGCCATGACCAGCACCGACCCGCAATAGTAGATGAGCATGGAAAGCCCTACTCCCACGCGCTCGAAGGCCTCGAATAGGAAGAGCCATCCGCCACCCAGGCTGGCTCCGGAAAGCGCCAGCAGTACGATGCCCTTCGCGCCTGCTTCGCCGGCTTGCCGGTTCGTGTTCCGCGTGGCGAAGGCGACGGCTGCCATGAATGCCAGACCCAGGATGATCCTGCCCAGGACGATGTGCGAGCTGTCGGCGGCGATCTTGCTGGCGATGACGCCGTTGGTGCCGAACAGCAGAAGCGATGCGAGGTATTTCAGAAGCTCCTTATCCATGGGCTGAATGATAATCGCGGACATCGTTCAGGAAAGTGCGATATATTGCAAGGAAGATTCCGAAAACTGCAATGAAAGGTGCCCATATGGAAACCGATGCGCAGAGATGTAGGGCCTTCGTGGTGGCGGCAGAACTGGGGAGTTATTCCGAGGCATCCAAGGCGCTGGGCTATTCGGTTTCCAGCGTGAGCCGCATGATCGCCGACCTGGAGCGTTCCTGCGGCTTCAAGGTGCTGGAAAAGGGCCGCTTCGGGGTGCGGGCCACGCAGCAGGGAAGCGAGCTCCTCCCGCATGCCAAGCGCATCGTGGCCGAGTGCGAGCGCTTTTCGGAAGTGGCCGAGAGCATTTCGAGCGGGGGCCGCGGCGTGGTGCGCATCGCGTCCATTTCCAGCGTGGGTATGGAGCTGCTCCCGCGCATGATGGGCGGTTTCCTGCGCGGGCGCCCGGGGGTCTCTTTCGAGCTTACGCCCGGCGACTACCGGCAGATCGAGCACATGGTGCGCTCGGGGCAGGTGGACTTCGGCACGGTGCGCGATCCTGTGCCCGCAGACCTGCAATCGGTCCTGCTGTTCGAAGACGAGCTGGTTGCGGTGCTGCCGCAAGACCACGCCTTGGCGCAACGCGATTTCGTGACGGTGGACGATCTGGCGGCGAGCCCCTTCATCGCATTGGAGAAACCCGAAAGCGGCCTTTCGGAAGTGGCCGATCTGCTGGGGTCTGCCGCGGTGCGCCTGGAGCCGGCCTTTTCGGTATGGGACGACTTTGCCGCCATGGCCATGGTTGAAGCGGGCTTGGGGGTTGCGGTGCTGCCGGAGACCATGATGCTGCGCGCGCGTTTCGACGTGGCGGTGGTGCCCATCGCGCATTCCAGCAGGCGAAGCGTGTACCTGGCATGGAGGGACGACGAGGGCCTGGGTCCTGCGGCGAGGGCCTTCCTGGAAAGCATCAGCTAGTCCAGGCGCGTTTTGGCCCGAACGTCATCGAGCCCTGGCTCCTTGAGGGATCCAGGGCTCGGATTAAGGCGGCTTATGCGGCTGGGCTTACCGTCTTCGCTGCCGGTGTCGATGCGGTTGGCTTCATCGATGATTGCCGTGGTTCGGTGCAACAAGTGTCACGCTTGCACCTTGCCTTCGCTTTGCGCTGCTGCTATTCGGCGATTTCGATCAGCTGCGATCCGTGCAGGTCGTAGTCGCCCATGGCGACCGCGCGGATGGCGGGATTGTTGTAGGTGGAATAGTAGTAGGTGTTGGTTCCTGCGGAAAAACCGCTGGTGAAGATGGTGATTTCGAAATCCCCGTCGGCCATGCGCGAGGCGCCTTCCACCATGGAAACGCCTTCCAGCGACCTGAACAGGCGGGTGACGTTTTCCTGCTCCGTTTCCTTTTCGGGGTAGTTGGCGTTCAGGTAGGCAAGACGCACGAAACGCGAGGGGGAATAGTAGTCGCCCGGGATGCCGCGCATGCCCGCACCTGCACCATAGGGTGCCAGCTGGGCGCCGCGCCAGGTGCGTGTGGGCGGAACCTCGCTGCTCACGTTCAGATAGCTGCGCAGGTTCTCGCGATGCCAGGCGAATCCGGGCTGGTTGGTCAGCACGTCCACGTCGTCGTGGAACACCTGCAAGCCCGCTTCGGTATATTCCACCACGATGCTGCGCTGCGCGTCGGCGATGATCCAGTGCAGCTGCGCCACTCCCAGCTGCTCGATGGGCGCCTTGCCTACGATGGCAACGTCTGCCAGGTTCGCTTCGACTTCGTCAACGCTTGCGAAGAGGCCGGCGACCCACAGGGGGAATTCGTAGGCGGCGATGTTGGTCTTGCCTTCCACGGCTTGGGGCTCGTAGGCGGCGAACCCGGGGAAGTTCAAGCCTGCCACGGCCAGCCCCTGATCATTCGCGCAGTCGAAGTACAGGGGGATGCCCTGGGCGGTGATGCCCATACCGATCAGGGGGAACCTGGTCTGGGGCATGGCCCCGAAAGGCGAGGGCAGCTGGTAGTTGGCGGGCGTGATGACGACCCGTTCGCCATAGGAAAAGCTCCAGTCCAGGTTGCGGCCGAAGAACATGTTCCCTGCCTTATCGGTGAATCTGATTCCTGAGCACATGGGTGACCTCCTCGTAGTCGGGCCGGCCGGCTGCGGCGGGCGCTCGGTTGCGTGTCAGGCTGGGCTCATTTATATACGAGTATCGGACGGTTACGCCAAACGGTTGCGCGACCGTTATCACGTGGCCGTTTCGTTGCCGTGCTGAAATACGGCTTCAACCCTTCCTTCGCCGATTGGCGTTTCGATTTTCGACGGGCGTGCCTTCTTGGCGTTACCATGTTCGGGTTCGCAAGGAAAGGCGGGATGCACCCTTATGGCAGTCGATTTCATATCCGTGGCGATCATCGCCCTCGTTTCCGCCCTGGTGCCCATCGTGGCACGCCTGATTCCCGGCAGGATAGTTCCCGAAACCGTATTCCTGCTGGTCTTCGGAGCCGTCTTGGGTCCGAGCGTGTTCGGGGTGGTGAACCTGGACGAGACCATCACCTTCCTTTCCGATCTGGGCGTGGCCTTCCTGTTCTTGCTCGCGGGCTTCGAAATCAAGCCCTCCAACCTGACGGGCAGGCTGGGGAAGCATGCCCTGGCCACCTGGCTGGTCACTTTGGGGATTGCCTTCGGGGTGGTTTTCGTGAGCGGGATCGGCGGGGAGAACGCCTTCAGCGGCTTGGCGGTTGCCATCGCGCTCA
>SFII01000026.1 GCA_004555335.1 Coriobacteriaceae bacterium
CGAGGTCTTCGTTCCCTCGAAGGTGAAGACCATCGACGAGGGTGCTTTCGAGGGTTGCTCCGCCTTGGAGGACGTGTTCTTCCCGGAAGGGATCAGGCGCATCCGCTCCCGTGCGTTTTCGGGATGCGCGGCATTGCGCGAACCCGTCGTGCCCCCGGCGATCCAGTTCCTTGCCGATGACGCGTTCGACGCGGGGAAGCTTGTTCGGTCCGAATAACGGTTCCTGAAAACAAGCTGAAAATGAGACCTTTGTCTCGAAAAACTTATCAAGAAACCTAATGAATACAGTGCGAATATTAGCTGAAATAATAGTGTCAAGACGCTTACGGAAAAATGCACAAAAGCGTCTTATCGGCTGTTGACCCTCGTTTTTAAGTAATGATACAAACAGTGAAGCGGGGTTTCTGCGACCTTGCGAAGCGATTGATTCCAGTTTTTATCCGTGTTCTGCTTATGGATAAATAACCGTGATTATCGCAGCCAATCCGATATCCGCTCGGTTCGCGAGGTTCTGCTTTTCCGCGTCCTTTTCAAGGAGGCTTTCCCTCGTGTGCCAAGCGGCGACTTAGACGGGGGGAATGATGTCACGTGACGAGCTGACTCCGGTCCAGCGTGCGGCAGCAATCGCTAAGGGCGAGGGTGCCGACCGCATGCCCTGCAACCCGAATATCGCAAACGGCGTAGCGCGCGTATACGGTTGCAAGATCTCGGAGTTCAATACCGATCCCATTGCCATCGCGAAGGCGCAGATGGCCACCTACGAGCGCTTCGGCAACGATAGCCTGCGCGTTTTCACCGACCTTTTCACTTGGCCCGAGGCAATGGGCGCGAAGGTGGTATGTCCGGACGACGATACCGTCGACCTGCTCGAGCCTGCCATCACCGATGTGAGCCAGATCGGCAAGCTCAGGCCTGCCGACCCCCTGAAAGACGGGCGCCTCCCCGTGCACGTGGAGGCAATGAAGTACCTGAAGGAGTATTCCGACGGCATCGTCGGCTGCTCTGCAGGCGTCGTGGGTCCCTTCACCCTGGCATTCTTCCTTATCGGCATAGACAAGATGCTCAAGATGTGCCGCAAGGACCCGGAATCCGTCCACAAGCTGTGCCGGATCGCGCTCGAGACCTGCAAGAACTACGCGGCGGTTGCGATGGAAATCGGCCTGACCCCCACTATTTCCGAGCCCATGTCCTCCTGCACTGTGGTAAGCCCCAAGGTCTTCCGCGAGCTTTCCCTTCCGTATCTGAAGGAACTGGTCGACTTCATCCATGAAGGCGGCTACAACCCCGTGATCCATATCTGCGGCCAGACCAACAAGATCTGGAAGGACTGCGCAGATCTGGGCATCGCCGGCTGGAGCATCGACAACGTCGCGAGCATCGAGGAATGCAAGAAGACCGTCGGCGACCAGTGCAAGATCATGGGCAACGTCGACCCCGGCCCCATCATGTTCGGCGGCACCCCCTTGGACGTGCGCATCGGCACCCTGCAGTCCCTCAAGGCGGGGTGGGACAGCCCCAAGGGCTTCATGGTCATGTCCGGCTGCAGCCTGCCGGTCGACAGCCCCTTCGAGAACATCGACGCCATGATGGACACCGTGCGCGAAGTGGGCTATCCGGTCTCCATCGATAGGATCGACGCCATGCTCGAAGAGGCCCTGTACCAGAAGCAGAAGGAGGAGGAATAGCCATGGCAACTAAGGAAGAACTCCTCAAGGAGCTTTCCGATTGCGTGCTCGACCTGCGCGATGACGAAGTCGAGGAGGTTGCGCAGAGCTACATCGATGCCGGATTCGAGGCGTACGACGGCATCTTCTACGGCCTGGTCGACGGCATGAACAAGGCGGCAAAGCTCTATGAGGAGGAAGAGTACTTCATCCCCGAGCTCATGATCTGCTCCGATGCCATGTACGCGGGCCTCGATGTGCTGCGTCCCCATATCGACAGCAGCCAGATGAAGCAGAAGTGCAAGGTTGCCATCGGCGTCGTTGAAGGCGACACCCATGACATCGGCAAGAACCTGGTCAAGATCATGCTGGAGGCGTCCGGCTACGAGATGATCGACCTGGGACGCGACGTCCCCATCCAGGAGTTCGTCGATGCGGTGGTCAACGACGGCGCACGCGCCGTTGCGCTCTCCACGCTCATGAGCACATCCATGCCCAACATGGCCAAGGTCGTGCAGAAGCTCGAGGAAGCCGGTGTGCGCGACCAGGTGAAGGTCATCGTGGGCGGTGGTCCGCTTTCTTCCGGCTATGCACGCAAGATCGGCGCGGACGGTTATTCGGATTCCGCGGTCGAAGCCGTGGAGCTGCTCGATGGCCTGATGGGCTGGTAGCGCTTTTCCAGGTATCGGAGGAGAAAAGCGAGGAATGGGCTTGCCTTAGGCGGCCTTGGAATAACGGCATTAACAGGAGAAATGCATGTTCGACGTAGAATTCAGAGATTTGAAGTTCGCCTATCCGGACGACCCTGGAAAGCTCATCTTGAGCGGTGTCGACTACAAGGTGAACAAGGGCGACTTCGTCTGCCTGCTCGGCCAGTCCGGCTGCGGTAAGTCGACCCTTCTGCGCCTTATCGCCGGTTTGGAGAAATCCAATCCCGAAGAGTTGCTGGTGAACGGCCAGCCCGTGACCGGCCCCAGCCTGGACCGCACCATGGTCTTCCAGGACTACGGCTTGTTCCCCTGGATGACGGCGGGCGAGAACATCTGCATCGCCTTGAAGCAGAAGCATAAGGACTGGTCTGCTGCCCAGCGCAAGGAGCTTGCGCTGAAGTGGATGGCCAACCTGGACTTGGACGAAGAGCTGTTCGACAAGCTGCCAATGAACCTTTCCGGTGGCCAGCGCCAGCGCTTCGCAACCGCCCGCGCCTTCGCGCTCGATGCTCCCCTGATGCTGATGGACGAGCCCTTCGGCGCATTGGACGCGGTCACCAAGGCACTGTTGCAGGACACCGTTCTGGATCTGTGGTCCAAGGAAACCGAAAACCGCAAGACGGTCTTCTTCGTCACCCACTCCGTCGACGAGGCCCTGCTTCTGGCGACCGACATCCTGGTTCTGGGCCAGGCTCCCAGCAAGATCATCTACACCCACCACTTCACCCCCGAAACCAAGCCCACCCGCGAAACCCTCTACACCGATCCCGACGTCAGGGATCTGCGCGAGAAGCTGACCCGAATCATCAACGAGGAAATCCAGGAGAAGGCGCGCCGCGCCAAGGAGGCCAGGGAAAAGAAGGCCGCCGAGCAGCCGCGCAAGAGGGCCGGCAGGCGCAAGTAACGAATCAACCCATCCGGGCGGGAGACTCCCGCTTGGGAATAGACCATACGAAAAGGGAAAGGGAAAAGAAATGGATATGAAGCTCACCCGCAGGAAGTTCGTGGGCGGCATGGGTGCCGCGGCTCTGGCCGTCGCATCCGGTGCAGCGCTCGCGGGCTGCTCTTCTTCCAGCGAGGGCGGCTCCGAAGGTTCCGCCGATGCTTCCAAGGAAGTACTGAAGCTCTCCATCGCGGCTCAGAACAACTCCGGCCAGGTATTCCAGTACATCGCCGAGGCTCATGGCTATCTGGAAGAAGAAGGCGTCGAGGTTGAGATGCAGTACATCAACAACGGCACCGACGCATTCCAGGCAATGTCCGGCGGCAAGGTCGACATCATGTCCACCTACGGTACCGGCGGCCCCCTGATCCAGATCTCCCAGGGCAATCCCTACACCATCTTCGCCGGCTACATGATCACCGGCGAGACCCCCTGCTTCGGCAAGCCCGAGACCGAGTGGACCGACCTGAACAGCTTCGTGGGCAAGAAGATCGGCATCACCCGCTTCGGCACCCCCGACGTCGTCCTGAAGGGCGTTCTGTATGACGCGGGCATCCTGGATCAGGTGGAGTTCGTGGAATACAAGAAGAACCAGGAAGTTCTGCAGGCTGTCGCAAACGGCGAGATCGAGTTCGGCGCCACCGCAACCGGCTACGAGCTGCAGGCTGCCGACCTGGGCCTGGAAGTGAAGATGTGGCCCGACGATTACTGGCATGACCATTCCTGCTGCCGCATGCTGTGCATGGATGAATTCATCGCCAATGAGGAAAAGCAGGAAGCCATCTACCGCGTGCTGCGCGCTTACATCCGCGCCGAGGAATACATGCGCGACCACATGGACGAGGTCGTCGACCTGGTCGTGGAAAACCTGGACCTGGACGAGGCAACCGTCGAGAGCTTCGTGAAGAGCCCCCACATGAAGTACAACATCGATCCCAACAAGCATGCGGTGTTCACCATGTGGGACAAGATGAAGGCTTTCGGCTACATCGAGAACGACGACGTCAACCTGGAAGACCACTTCAACACCGCGGTCTACCAGAGGGCCATCGAGTCTCTGGTCAAGGATTACCCCGATGACAAGTACATCGCGGACAAGATGACCGAATTCGAAATCAACAACCTGTAAGAACTTTGCGGAATCGTGGTAAGGAGTCGCATCAAGTGGGTAGCTTTGTGAAGAAATATTACGGTGTTGCGATCATCGCCGTGTGCCTGGTGGGATTGTATGTGCTGCTGACCGACGGCTTGCACGTGCTTTCGGAATTCCTGTTCCCCAGCCTGTCGGTATTGCCCCCGCTGGTTCCCCAGTACATCGGCGACCTGCTGAACAACCTGAAATCCTCCCTCTTCCTGCTGATCATCGCCTACGGCTTGGCGGTTGTGACCGCGGTTGCCGCCGGCACCCTGATCGGCTTGAAGAGCGGCATCCGCAGGAACGTGACTCCTTACATCTACGCGTTCAGCGCGGTACCCGTGCCCCTGCTGACCCCGTATGCCATCAACGTGGCACCCACCATGCAGATCGCATCCATCTTCCTGATCTGGCTGGCGGCCTTCTGGGTCATCCTGGCAACCACCATCGGCGCGGTCGTCTCCATCGACAAGCGCTATCTGGAAAATGCCGCGACTTTGGAGATGTCCTCTGCGGAAAAGCTGTTCAAGGTGGTTCTGCCTGCAGCTTCCCCCGGTATCCTGACTGGCTGCTCGGTCGCCTTGACCCTGTCGTTCATGATGCTGGCGGTCGCCGAGATGTTCGGCGCCACTTCGGGCCTTGCGTACTTCGTCCAGTACTATGCCGACTTCGCCCGCTTCGACCTGGTGATGGTGGGCTTCTGCTTCACCGCGGTCGTGCTGGTTCTGATCATGATCGTCTTCGACCTGATCAAGGGCCGCATCCTTCACTGGACCATCAACGAGTAGGCGCGGTTTGCGAAGGGAATTCGCGTTGCACGGCAACGAAGGCGGCGCGTATTGATTTATCGGAACAAGGGCTTGCAGTCTTGCTGCGGGCCCTTGTTTATTCTGCCGGGAATGGTATATCTGCATCGTGCGGATGCCCGTTTCCGGGCAGATGCGAATAGGCATCGCATCGAGAAAGGACTCAAATGAGAATCGATGTTGTTTCCGGATTCTTGGGGTCGGGTAAGACGACCTTCATCAATAAGATCCTGCCGTATTGCGAGGGCAAGGTCGCGATCATCGAGAACGAATACGGCGAAACCTCCATCGACGGCGCCCTGATCGAGGGGAACCTGCCCGTGACGGAGATCACTGCAGGCTGCATCTGCTGTTCTTTGGTGGGAGATTTCAAGAAGACCATCAAGGCGCTCGACGAGCAGTGGCAGCCCGACCGCGTGATGATCGAGCCTTCCGGCGTCAGTTGCTTCAGCGATGTGCTGCGCGCCTGCTCCGAGGTGCGTGCGGAACTGGGCGATAAGGTGCAGTTGGGCCGCCTGATCACGCTGGTGGAGGCAGAGGGATTCGAAGACTACATGGAGGTGTTCGGCGCCTTCTATTCCGACCAGATCCAGAACGCCAATGCCATCCTGCTCAGCCACACTCAGGACATGGATCCCGCAGATCTGGAAAAGGTCGTGGCGGGCATCAGGGAAATCAACCCCCAGGCCGCCATCTGGAGCCAGGATTGGCGCAATCTGGACGGATCGGTCCTGTTCGACTGGGTCGACGGGGTCGGCCAGGACGGGTCCTTTGCGGTCGAAGGGGAAGACCGCCTGCTGCTGAACGCGAAGGACACCTTCGGTTCCTGTTCGTTTATCAGCCCTGTCGAATGGGGCGAAGACGAGTTGGAGGCTTTCTTGGAAGAGCTGGGATCCGGGGCCTTCGGCAGGGTGATCCGCTCCAAGGGCTTTTTCGCGGGGCCGGAAGGCAGGGTGCTGCACTTCGATTTCACGCCCTATAATCACAAGATCGAAGTCCAGGAAGAACTTCCCAAGGTGGCGTTGGGCACGGCGGTGTTCATCGGCTGCGCACTCGAACGCGATGCCATCCAGGCCCGCGTGATGGGCTAGCGCCTTTGTTCCAAGCTTGATTTGCGGCGGTGCGACCGGTTGTGCGGCGCACCGCTTTTTTGCAAGCGCGTTAGATGATCCAGAAGCCCATGACGCCGCAGGCGATGCCCAGGGCGATTCCCGCGAGGACGTCTCTGGGGAAGTGGACGCCCCCGACCACGCGGATCACGGCCAGGATGGCGGTTGCGGCAAAGCAGGCCGCGCCTGCGGGAACGTTCACCCACAGAAGCGCGCAGGAGATAACCGATGCGCTGAACAGGTGCCTGCTGGGAAAGGACTTTCCCTTGGTGTCCTTCTTGATCAGCCCCTCGATAGGGTAGAGCTCGTAGGGGCGCGGGCGGTTCAGTGCGCTGCGCAATGCCGTCGCACCGGCAAAGGAGAGAGCGCAGACCGCAAGGTAGCGTATGATACGCGCATCCTGATGCAGGGCAAGCCAGGCGGCCAAGCCCAGGAACGCTGCCGCAGTGGCCCAGACCAGCAGCTTGTTCAGTACGGAAAGCGCTGCCGTCGCCCGCTCGCTGCGGCGGAACGGGGCGGAGATGCGTTCGTAAAAATCGGTATACATTTATATATGCTTCCTTTTCGTTCTGTCAGGGTCATCATGATAGCGCGTGGACAAGGGTTCATCAGGGCTTTCGCGGCAGATACGGCCCTTGTTTCCCGCGTCGGTCGGCAGATTGATGCCGAAGGGGCCTTCTGCGGTGCCGGAGCGCGTGGGAATCTTGCCGTCCTGTGTGGTTTTCGTCATAAGGGCGCCTTGCTGCGTTGTGCTTGCCCTTGCATGGGCTATACTCGTCAATTGTCTTGAGGGAGTACCTCGGATGGGCATGGGCGGCGCCATGTTCCGAACCTGGTCAGGTCCGGGAGGAAGCAGCCATAAGGAGCCTCTGACGAGCGCCCACGCCTATCCGGGGTACTTTTTTGTCTTCAGCACCGAAAGGCTGGCTTTCCGTAGATGAATTTCGTGAACTTCATAATGGACCTCCTGAAAGACCCGCGTTCTGCAATCGCCGGTTGGATCATCGCCCTGGGACCGGTCTGGGTATATACCCCGCTGTTCCTGATCGTCTTCATCGAAACGGGACTGGTCTTCTTCCCCTTCCTGCCGGGCGACTCGCTCCTGTTCGCGGCAGGCGTGTTCTCCGCGCCGGGCGGCGGGCTCAACCTTGCTGCGACCCTGATCGTCTTCTATGCCGCTGCCATCCTGGGCAATACCTCCAACTATTGGATCGCGCGCTTCTTCGGTTCGCGCATCATCGATTCGGGCAAGGTGAAGCAGCTCACTCCCGAACGCATGGCCAAGCTCGATACCTTTTTCGAAAAGTACGGCGGCCTGACCATCATCATCACGCGCTTCATGCCCTTCTTCCGCACCTTCGCCCCGTTCATTGCGGGAACCGGGCATATGAACTTCGGCAAGTTCACCATCTTCAATGCCATCGGCGGCATTTCTTGGGTGAGCCTGTTCGTGCTTGTGGGATATTTCTTCGGGGGCATCCCCTTCGTCCAGGAGCATTTCGAGATCATCGTCCTGGGCATCGTGGCGGTATCCGTTGCCCCTGCGATCATCGGAGCCGTCAAGGCGGCATTGGCGTCGCGCAAGAAGCCCGAATCGGGGGCGCACGCGAAGAAGTAGCGCACAGGATGCGGCGATAAGGATGCAGGCCCGCTTTCCGCGGGCCTTTTTGGAAACGAGACACGGCGATGAGGGGGTAATCCCATGGCAGAGGCGCTGTACAGGAAATACCGCCCGCAGGTCTTCGAAGACGTTGTGGGCCAGGAGCATATCGAGCGCACGCTCAAGAATGCAATCGACCAGGGCAAGGTGAGCCACGCCTACCTGTTCTGCGGGCCGCGCGGTACGGGCAAGACCACCACGGCGCGATTGCTTGCGAAGGCGCTTTTATGCGAGCACGGCCCTACCAGCTCCCCCGATGGCACCTGCCAAAGCTGCGTGGACATCGCCGAAGGCCAGCATCCCGACGTCTACGAGCTGGACGCGGCAAGCCGTACCGGTGTGGAAAACGTCCGCGAGGAAATCATCGGCCGCGTGAACTTCGCCCCGTCCCGCGGATCCAAGAAGGTCTACATCATCGACGAGGTGCACATGCTCTCCACCGCGGCGTTCAACGCGCTGCTGAAGACCTTGGAGGAGCCCCCCTCGCACGTGGTCTTCGTGCTGTGCACCACCGACCCGCAGAAGGTTCCCGCGACCATCCACTCCCGCTGCCAGCGATTCGACTTCCATCGCCTGGGCACCGGTGAGATGGTGGACAGGCTGCGCGTGATCTGCATGGCCGAAGAAGCCGAATTCGAGGAAGACGCCCTCGAGCTCGTTGCGCACAGGGCGGATGGCGGAATGCGCAATGCCCTCACCACCTTGGAGCAGCTGATCACCTTCGGCGGCGGCAAGGTGACGGTGGAGGGTGCCCGCGACCTGCTGGGTTCGCTCGCGTCCACCGACATGGCCCGCATCATGGATGCGGTGGGGCGCCGCGATGTGGCGGCCTGCTTCGCCTGGGTCGCCGAATACATGGATTCCGGCGCCGATTTGGCGCAGTTCGCGCGCGACATGGCGGAGCACGTGCGCAACCTGTACGTCGTCGCCATGGCGGGTTCGAAGGCGGTTCTGGGCGTTACGGGGTCCGAGTTGACCCAGCTGGAATCCGAGCTGAAGCTGTTCGGTCCGGATAGGGCGTCCCGCATGCTGGGCGTGCTGGGCGACCTGATCGTGCAGCTGAAGACCGCGGGCAATCCGCGCCTGTGCTTCGAAATCGCCCTGACGCGCATGGTGCGCCCCGATTCCGATCTTACCTTGGAAGCGCTTGCCGAACGTATCGAGGCGCTTGAGCAGGGGAAGAGCGCCGTAGCGGTCATGGTGCCCGCGGCTGCTTCCGCGCCCCAGCCGGTGCAGCATGCCGCACCCCGGCAGGCCCCGGCTCCTGCGCCCCAGGCGGCGCCCGTTCCCGCTGCTGCCGCGCAGCCCGCGCCCGCACCTGTCGGGCGGCCCGCTGCAGCACCGGCCCCCATGCCGCAGCCCGCGCCTGCTGCGCCCCAGCCGGCCCCTCAGGCTCCGGCGCCTGCTGCAATGCAGGCTCCTTCCGCGGGCTTCCCCTCGCAGGCGGCACCCGCCCCGGCTCCCCAGGTGCCGTCCGTACCTGCCCCGGCTCCTGCTCCTGTTGCGGCCCCCGAGCCGCAGGCAGTGGTTCCCGCTCCCGCTCCGGCGGTCGCGCAGCCTGCATCGGGCGACCTTGCGGCCGTGATCGGCAACCCCGCCGCCCTGCAGCGCGTATGGCGCTCGGTCGTTGCGGCGGTGAAGAAGGAGAAGATGTCCTACGGCGTCCTGTTCGTCAACGTGAAGGCGCGTCCCAATGCCCAGGGAAACGGCGTGCTGATCGAATTCCCCGCCGACAACCCCTTCGCCTTCTCGCTGGCAAGCAAGCCCGAGGTTTCCGACCTTATCGGACGCGCATTCGCCCAGGTGGCGGGCATGCCCGTTCCCTTCCAGTGCGTGCAGTCCTTGGGTGCGCAAGCCGCCCCGGCGCCGGTTGCGGCACCGGCCCCCATGCCGCAGCCCGCGCCTGCTGCGCCCCAGCCGGCCCCTCAGGCTCCGGCACCTGCCGCGATGCCGGCTTCCCCTGCAGGCATTCCCCCGTGGGAGGATCCCGCACCGGCGGCTCCGGCGGCGCCTCCGTCCGTACCGGTTGCACCCCCGATGCCGCAGGCGGCTTTGTCTCCCGCGCAGTCGCAGGTTCCGCCGTGGGAAGATGCTCCCGTAGCTCCGGTTTCGGAGCCCGCTGCGGGTTCGAGCGGGGAGTCCGCCTACGCCGATGCGTACTTCGACGACAGCGTGCCGCTCGATGCGTACGGGGATATGGCGGACATGGGCGGATACGACGGGTATTCCGACCCGGGCTATGCCGACCCGGGCTACGGTATTCCCGCGGCAAGCGCCCCTGTGCCTGCCGTTTCGGCGCAGCAGCCTTCCCAGGCGATGGATTCCAGTGCGCTTTCGCCCGCCCAGCGGGCTGCCGCCCAGGCGGCCGGCGTCCTTCCGTCGCAGCCTGCGGCTCCTGCGCAAGAACCCGTTTCGGCAAATGCCGATGATTTGAGTAAAATGCTCTCTAGCTCAATGGGAGTGAACATAGTTTTCGAAGAGGTATAAATATGGCAAAACGTGGTGGTTTCCCCGGCGGCATGGGCGGCGGGATGAACATGCAGAAGATGATGATGCAGGCTCAGAAGATGCAGCTTGAAATGTCCAAGGCGCAGGAAGAGATCAAGGAAATGACCTTCGAGGCGTCTGCGGGCGGCGGAATGGTGAAGGCGGTTGCCAAGGGCACCATGACCATCGAGTCCCTGACCATCGACCCCGCTGCGGTCGATCCCGATGACGCGGAAATGCTGCAGGACATGGTCCTGGCCGCGGTGAACGAGGCCCTGCGCGGCGTTTCCGAAATGAGCGCCATGCGCATGAACTCCGTCACCGGCGGTATGAACATCCCCGGAATGCTCTAGGGGATCGGCGGGTATGCAGGCGGCGCCGGCAATCCAAAGGCTCATGGATGAACTGGAGCGGCTTCCGGGCATCGGCCCGAAATCCGCCCAGCGCATCGTCTATTGGATCCTCAATACCGAAAAGGCAACGGCGCTGCGCCTTGCCCGCGCAATCGAAGAAGTGAAGGAGGAAGTGCATTTCTGTCCGCAGTGCTTCAACTATGCAGAAGGGGACCTGTGCCAGATCTGCGCTTCCGACAAACGGGATCGCTCCGTCATCTGCGTCGTTTCCGAACCGAAGGACATCCCTCCGATCGAGCGGACGGGCGCGTTCGGCGGTCTTTACCACGTGCTCGGCGGGGCGCTTTCCCCCTTGGAGGGCGTAGGGCCCGCCGACCTGCACATCGGCGAGCTCATGGCGCGCCTTGCCTCGAGCGAGATCGAAGAGGTCATCCTGGCAACCAACCCCAATGTGGAAGGCGAGACCACGGCAAGCTATCTTGCCCGTCTGATCAACCCGCTTGGCGTGAAGGTCACTCGTCTGGCAAGCGGCCTTCCCGTGGGAGGCGACCTGGAATACGCCGACGAACTGACTTTGGGTCGAGCCATAGAAAGCAGAAGGCAGGTGTAGCCCTGCGTCCGGCATGCGGGCGATGGGTTTCGAGGAGGCTTTGATGAACCGAAGGGACAATCCCCTGTTCCGCTTCAATGAAGAGGAATGCGCCTATCTTGAAGAAGGTTTGGCGCTGGCGGATGGAGCCCTTTCCCCTTATGCGACCCGTGACGACCAGGCGATCTACGAGCATCCTTCCGCAAGCGATTCCCAGGATGCCCTGATCAGGCCCAACTTCACCCGGGACGTGGACCGTATCCTGAACAATGCCTTCTACAACCGCTGCATGGACAAGACCCAGGTCTTCCCCTTCTACCGCAACGACGACCTGACGCGCCGTTCCTTCCACCTGCAGCTGGTTTCCCAGAACGCACGCAAGCTGGGCCGCGCGCTGCGTTTGAACACCGCCCTGATCGAGGCGATTTCCCTCGGGCACGATCTGGGGCATACGCCCTTCGGGCACAGCGGCGAATACCTGCTTTCCGATCTGTATCACGCCCGCACGGGCAGGTTCTTCAACCACAACGTCCATAGCGTGCGCCTGCTGCGCACCGTTGCGCGGCGCAATCTTTCGTTGCAAACCTTGAATGGCATCCTCTGTCACTGCGGCGAGAAGGCTTTCGAATGCTACAGGCCCGCTGCGTGCGATTCCTTCGCCCAGCTCGATGGCCTAATGGAGGAATGCAGCACCGTGGCGGGTAAAAGCCAACTGCTCCGCCCCAGCACCTTGGAGGGGTGCGTGGTGCGCATCTGCGACATCCTGGCGTATCTGGGCAAGGACCGGCAGGATGCCCTGCGCTTGAAGGTGATCACCGAAGAGGAGTACGAGATCGAGAGCATCCTCGGTGGCGCGAACAGCGATTTCATCGGCAATGCGATGGCGAACATAATCAAGAACAGCATCGGGCGCGACTACCTTGCCATGGATTCCCAGGTCTTCCAGGCGATCGTGTCGATCAAGGAATTGAATTCCAAGACCATCTACCATTCGCCCCAGGCGCATGAGACCTTCGACCGCTATATCAAGGGCATGATGGCAAGGCTCTACGAGCGCTTGCGCGAAGACGTGCTGGCAGGCGATGAGGCTTCCTTCATCTTCAGGCACCATATCAATGCGTGGATGCTGAAGGGCGACGAATCGTATGCCAACCAGCCGGTAGATGACATCGTGGTCGATTACATCGCATCGATGACAGACGAATATCTGGTCGATCTGTTCAATTTCCTCTATCCGGAAGAAGCCGTGG
This sequence comes from Coriobacteriaceae bacterium, assembly GCA_004555335.1. Taxonomy (GTDB): domain Bacteria; phylum Actinomycetota; class Coriobacteriia; order Coriobacteriales; family Eggerthellaceae; genus W1P20-047. The sequence goes on from SFII01000026.1 coordinate 12,707, forward strand.
GCGAACAGGAACTCTACGTGCCGTATTTCCGCTAGGGGATGGCGGGCCCGGCGGCTTTGCGTATCATCCCGGGAAGATTCGGGAATGCCCTGCGTTGGTGAAAAGCCTTGCAGCGAAGAAAAAGCCCCATAAATGCGATGGAGCGTTTTCGAATGGCCCCTCCCCGAGCTATTCGAAAACGCCCACCTATAGGCACCCTTTTCGAAGCATCCGTTCCCTCAAACGGATTACCTTAAACGAAATTAATTTTCGCCTTCGGAGATTATAGTGGTAACTTGCGGGGCTGTGAATACCGAATTTGTTCTTTTCCTTAAACCAAAGCGTTTATCAATCGTGAAAATGTAAAAGCGCTTTAAGGAATTCTCGGGGGAGAGAAAGAAAAAGACCAGGCGCTGAAGCCTGGTCTGAGAATTCATGGTGGGCGATGAGGGATTTGAACCCCCGACCCACTGCTTGT
>SFII01000163.1 GCA_004555335.1 Coriobacteriaceae bacterium
TTCATTTCCAAAACGTCATTCAGGGAGATTTTGCCGCTTTTCAGGTCTTCACGGATGGCGGCACGCTTGATGCGCGCCTCCTTTGCCTTCTCTAAAGCCGCCTTACGTTCTTCCTGAGTCAGCTGGGGAATTGCCATAGAGCTTTCTCCTTGCGCATCGGATGACCACAATGGCCATTGACGATTACCTGCGGATAAGTGTAGCCCAACAATATTGGCGTTACCAATTGTTTACCCATTTGTGGACAAAAGGGGGACTGAATGTGGATGTGCGGTTGCCTACAACTGCTCGACAATGTCCAGGAATGCCTGCCTGGGATCTTCCGCGCCGGTGATGGGACGGCCGATAACCAGGTGGGAAGCACCATTCTCGAACGCCTGCGCAGGGGTTGTCACGCGGCTCTGATCGCCCATGTCGGCACCTGCGGGACGCACGCCCGGGGTGACGATGAAGGCATCGGGACCGAGTGCGCAACGGAGCATGGGCGCTTCCAGAGGGGATGCGACAACGCCCGTCAAGCCGGCTTCATGTGCCTGCAGGGCAAGGCTTTCCACCTGTTCTTCGACCGGGCGGACAACGCCGGTTGCTGCCAAGGTTTCGGCATCCATGCTGGTCAGCACGGTAATGCCCAAGGTTACGGGCTCTCCACCGGCTTCCGCGGCACCCTCGCGGCCCGCGGTCATCATGGGAACGCCGCCCACGGCATGCATGGTGAGCATATCCGCGCCGCTTGCAGCTGCAGAACGCGCTGCACCGCGCACCTGATGGGGGATGTCATGGAACTTCAGGTCGAGGAAGACCTTGAAGCCGCGGTCCTTCATCTCCTTCACGATAGAGGGACCCTCCGCATAGTACAGGGTCATGCCGATCTTCACCCAGGTCACCGCACCGGCAAGCTGGTCGGCCAATTCGAGCGCACGTTCACGGCTGCAGTCGAATGCGACGATGATCCTTTCGGCAGGGGGAATATGCTGGAAACCGTTTAACATTCCAAAGCTCCAATCAGCTCGTTGATGTCCTTCACGCCATACTGCTCGCAATAGGCGATCATGCCGTCGATCACATCTGCGGTTGCATGCGGATTGACGAAGTTGGCAGTGCCCACGGAAACGGCGGTGGCACCTGCGAGCATGAACTCGATGGCATCTTCACCGGTCATGATTCCGCCCATGCCCAGAATGGGAACCTTCACGCCCTTGGACACCTGCCAGACCATGCGCAGGGCAACGGGCTTCACAGCAGGGCCCGAAAGGCCGCCTACCACGCGGGCGAGCTTGGGCTTGCGGGTGCGAGCATCGACCGCCATGCCCAGCAGGGTGTTGATAAGAGAGATGGCGTCAGCGCCGTTTGCTTCTGCGGCCTGGGCGATTTCCACCACGTCGGTGACATTGGGAGAAAGCTTGACGATCATGGGCTTCTTCGTTGCCTCGCGGCACAGGGAAACCACTTTCTCCACGCTGGGAACATGGGTACCCATGGTCATGCCGCCGGCATCCACGTTGGGGCAGCTGATGTTGATTTCGTAGGCATGGACGCGGAGGTCGTCGTCCAAGGCTTCGATGACCTGCACATATTCGTCGAAGGAATGCCCGGAAACGTTCACGATCACAGGGACGTCATGCTTTTCCAGCCATGACAGATCCTTTTCGCGAAGCACCTTGACGCCGGGATTCTGCAAGCCGATGGAATTGAGCATACCCGATGCGGTTTCCGCAATACGGGGGCTGTCGTTGCCGGTCCAGCCGTTGAGGGACACACCCTTGGTGGTAACCGCACCCAGGCGCTCAACGGGTACGAAGTCGTTGTACTCGCGACCTGCGGCAAAGGTGCCGGAAGCCACGGTCACGGGATTGCGCATGATCAAACCGCCCAGGTTGACCTGCATGTTCACATTGGCCATTACCAGATCACCTCTTCAGCATTGAAAACAGGGCCGTCAACGCAGCAGCGCTTCTTGCCTTCGGGGGTATCGATCACGCAGGAAAGGCATGCGCCCACGCCGCAGGCCATGCGCTTTTCCATGGAGATCTGGCAATGCACGCCCGCCTCGGCTGCCATGCGGGACACGATCTTCATGAGGGGTTCGGGACCGCAGCAGCAAACGTAGTCGTAACTGTTGGTATCGAGCAGCTCCTTCGCGGGAACGGTGCAGAAGCCCGCATAGCCCAAAGAGCCGTCGTCGGTGGCAAGCACCGCAGGAGAACCGAGCACCTGCTCATAACGGTCGGCGCATACCATCGCTTCGGCAGTCTGGGCGCCGAGCACGACATCGACCTGGATGCCTGCAGCGACCATTTCGCTGGTATGCATGAACAAAGGAGCCGCACCGACACCGCCGCAGACCACGAGGGCGCGCTTGCAGCCTTCGGGAGCCTTCCAACCATGGCCGATAGGACCGATGTTGGAAATCTCCACGCCTTCGGCAAGGGTGGAAAGATGCTGCGTACCGAAGCCCACAACCTGGTACAGGATGTCCATGGTCCCAGCTTCGGCATCGGTGGCGTACACGGAGAAGGGCCTGCGCAGGATATGGCCCTCCATGCCGGGGATAAGGGTATGCACGAACTGGCCGGGCTCCATCAGCTTGGCAAGCTGCGGGCTTTCCACGGTCAGCAGGTAAAGGTTACGTCCCAAATGCTTGTTGGACAGAACCTTTCCCTTTTCGTCAAGCAATCCGGTTGCGCACATAAGAACCGCCTTTACAGGTACTTGCCGTTGCAATGGTCGATCATATGCTGCATCAGCTGTGCAGGCCAATCCCTCAGTTCCACCTTGCGGGACTTGAGCTGGCCGTCTTCGACGATTTCGAAGTGGGCGGTCATCTTGGCGAAGCGGGTGACCTTATGGGGCTCGTCGCAAGTGAGGCATTCTTCGGTAAGCCTGGTGGGATACAGCGCACGGCTCATGGTGGGGTTGAAGCACACCATGACGTTATTGTCGTCGTCCTTCAGTGCAACGATGCGCTTTGCCACGCCGATCTGGTTGGCAGCCAGGCAAGCCGCATCATCGATGGACTTCAGGGTATCGGCGAGATCTTCGGCGATCTGCAGATCTTCGATAGTCGCCTTTTCGCAAG
>SFII01000164.1 GCA_004555335.1 Coriobacteriaceae bacterium
AAGATGCCCTGCAGCTTGGGCGCACTTGCCGTTTCGTTGGGGCGACCCGCAGATTATCGTGCGGACATCTGCCACGTGGTAGCTCCGCGGTCGAACAGGTCGCGGGCGTTCTTGAACATGGTCGCCAAAAGCTCGCGACGAGCGTCCCCGGGCTCGCAACCGCGGATTTCAGCGATCTTCTCTGCGGTGAACACGGCGAATTCGGGGCTGCACTTGCGCCCGCGCAGGGGCACAGGTGCCATATAAGGGCTGTCGGTTTCGGTGAGCAGGCGGTTCGCGGGGATGATCTTCACGGACTCGCGCAGGTCATCGCAGCTCGCGAAGGTGACGGAGCCCCCTACGCTGATGTAGCAGTCGCGTTCCAGCCAGGGCTCCAGCTCCTTCGGGCCCAAGGTGCAGCAATGCAGCACGCAACCGCCTTCGGGCATGCCCTCTTCGTCCAGGATGCGCAGCGCGTCCTCGTGCGCCTCGCGGATATGCAGCTGCACGGGCAACCCGGTACGGTGCGCAAGCTGGAGCTGGCGGCGGAACACCTTCTGCTGCCTGTCACGCGGGGAGAAGTCGTAATGGTAGTCCAAGCCGATTTCGCCCAGGGCGCAGGTGCGCTTGTCCGCCAGGCGCTCGAGCAGACCGGATTCCACGCTGGAGTTGTAGTCCTTGGCGTTATGGGGATGGCAGCCGCAGGTGAGGCGGATGATAGGGTCGAAGACGAAGGAATCCTTGTCGATGACATGCTGCCAGGCGCCCGCGGACATGATCCAGCCGCCCATGCTGCTGTATACGCTGCCGGCGTCTTCCACGATGTCGGTGACGCACACCATCAGGTTAATGTTGTATGTAGCGGAGCGTGCCAGGGACAGGTCGCGGTTATCGAGCATGGAAAGATGGCAGTGCACGTCGGCGACGGGACCTTCCAGCGCAGGTTCGGGAGCGGGGATTTCCTTATATTCCCCATCCTTCTTCCTCACACGGAACTTCAGGTCGTAGAAAGCCTCTTCGCGTTCGATGCCCGCTTCGGCATCGCGCTGCTTCCACTGCTCTTCCAGCTTATCGGAATTATCTGCAAACATATGCAGGGCGGTAGTCATTGCCATGGAAGGTTCCTCCTACAGGGAAAGGTCGATGGAATCGACGTCCAGACGCGGGAACAGCGGATCGCCCTTCTCGACCGCGTTGCCGGCAGGCAGGCCGCCCCAACGGGAAGCCGCCTCGATGTCGGTGATATCGGTCACGCAACCCAGGCTCATGCGGCGGAAGACCTCGTTGGAGGTGTTGGGCATGAAGGGAGCCATGAACAGGGCGATGATTCGGATGGCTTCCAGGGAGTTGTAGATGACCGCTGCCAGCTGCTCGCGGGTTTCCTCGCTTTTGGCAAGGTTCCAAGGGGCGGATTCCTCGACGTAGAGGTTCACGCGGCCTGCAAGCTTCTGGACGGCGGCGGCGGCACCGGTGAAGTCCACGCGCGCCATGCAGGCGTCGTATTCGGCGTACAGGTCCTTGGCGATTTCGTGCAGGGGGTTGTCCTGGGCGCCTTCGGGGGCCTGGGGAACCACGCCGTCGAAGTACTTGCCGGTCATATTGAACACGCGGCTGCACAGGTTGCCCCAGGTGTTGGCCAGATCGGCGTTGTACACCTGGACCATGCGCTCGATGCTGATGTTGCCGTCATGGCCGAACTGCACGTCGCTCATGAAGTAATAGCGGTATGCGTCGACGCCGAAGATGCGCACCAAGTCGGCGGGCTTGATGCCGTTGCCCTTGGACTTGGACATCTTCTCGCCACCAACCATGAGGAAGCCATGGCCGAACACGGTGCCGGTGATGGGCAGGCCTGCAGCCATCAGCATGGCGGGCCAGATCACGCAATGGAAGCGGGTGATGTCCTTGCCAACGAAGTGGTACTGCATGGGCCAACGGCGCTCGAACTCGCCGGGCTTTTCGGGGTCGGCATAGCCGATGCCGGTGATATATGCCAGCAGCGCGTCTGCCCAAACGTAGCAGACATGGCCCTCATCGAAGGGCAGGGGGATGCCCCAGTCGAAGGTGGAACGGCTGATGGACAGGTCCTGCAGGCCGCCCTTGACGAAGGTGACCACTTCGTTTCTGCGGGTCTCGGGGCGGATGAAGTCGGGATTCTCCTCATAGAACTTGAGCAGGGGCTCCTGGAATTCGGAAAGCTTGAAGAACCAGTTCTCCTCGCCGGATGCGCGGCGGACGGGACGCTTGCAGTCGGGGCAGACGAATTCGCCCTCCTCGTTCTTTTCCAGGTCGCTTTCCGCGTAGTAGGTTTCCTCGTGCACGCAGTACCAGCCCTCATAGGCGCTCTTATACAGATAGCCCTTCTCATACAGGTCGTTCCAGAACTTCTGGACGGTACGCTCCTGGGCGGGCTCGGTGGTGCGCACGAAACGGTCGTAGGTGATATCGAGCATATCCCAGGCATCCGTGAAGGCGGGGACCATGCTGTCGCACCATTCCTGGGGCTGCATGCCGTTGCGCTCGGCGGTTTCGGCAACCTTCTGGCCATGCTCGTCAAGGCCGGTGATGAAGGCGACGTCGTAGTCGTTCATGCGCTGGTAGCGGGCCACGGTATCTGCCGCGATGGTGGTGTACGCGGTGCCCAGGTGCGGTGCCGCGTTCACGTAGTAGATCGGTGTGGTGAAGGAATAGGTTCCCTTTGACATGTTGCGTTTCTCCTCTGCCCCGACAGCTGATGATGCCGCCTGGGTGCTCTGGTGCCTGTTCGCGCAACGCGCTTCGGCAATGCGGATAAATCAAACCTGCTTATTATAGCGCAATGGAGGCAGAACCCCCGCACGAAGCCCGTGCCTTCCCCACCCCGCTGCGGGCGGGTGGCCCGGAAACGCAGGCGGGAAAGGCACCTCGTTGCGATAGAATGCCCCCAGCAACGCAAGCCTAAGGAGGAATCGTGCTTTTCGAAGACATCCGCATCCTCGACCAGGATTTCAATATGGTCGAACACTGCTGGGTCGGCACCGTAGACGACCGCATCGCATACGTGGGCACCTGCCCGCCCGAAAACCCCGAAGCCTACGGCGAGAAGTACGCAGGA